>CAXIDD010000032.1:0-16416 GCA_964021975.1 uncultured Saprospirales bacterium
GAAGCGGGTTATGTTGCCCCACCTTTAGATGGTATTTGGGCAACGGCTCCATATCTACACAATGGTTCTGTACCTACTTTAGATGCCTTGTTAAATAGCAAAAGTAGGCCTAATTACTGGCAAAGAAGTGGCGATAGCCGTGACTATGATTACGAAAATGTGGGTTGGCAATACAAAACCAAGAACAATGGCAGCGGTAAGTGGACTTACGACACCAGTATTCCTGGTTACAGCAATGTAGGCCACTACTTTGGTGACAAACTTGCCAATCCTGAACGCAAAGCAGTAATTGAATACCTCAAAACATTATAAGACCTTATTTCCGTTCCATTTCATTCATCAAACGTTCGGTCTCTTCATAGAGCGTTTTCAAGTCTTTTTCAATCTCTTGCTCTTTATCTGCTTTACTAGTAGGGGCCAGGCTAGTATTATAGTCATCCGGGCGATTAAGAGCCTCTAATTTTCGTTCTAATTCTAAGCGCTTAGCCTCCAGGTCATCAATTTTAGTAAGTTGACTGACATCGTCTTTCGCTTTGGCAATGCCTTTGAGTTTTTCAAATACCTCTTTAAATTTGTCAGCTGCTTCGTCGTATTTGCCCGCTTCCATTTTTTCTTTTTCGCTTTTCAGCAAATCCCAGGATGCTTTTCCTAGATTCTTCACTTCATTGACGATTCCTCTTGCGTTTTCTTGTTCTTCGGCGTTACCGAAATAAAGATTGTAACCTACTAAGGCGGCTACCACTAGAAGTCCAATACCTATCAGTCTTTTCATAATATCAATTATTAGAAGTTATAAGAAGCTAATTGAATTTAGCTTCTAAATAACTTCAGTTTTTAAATGTCTTTTTTAATAGTGAGGGAACTAAAAACCCTTGTTTTACAATAGTATACATTAAACACTCAAACTACAACCAGATTCCACCTAAAATCAATAAAAAACCTGATTTTTTTACTAATTTCGCGTCTCAAATTAACACAAGCAATAAGCAGAGGATTATGGATTATCAACCAAGGAGCATAGAGCAAAAATGGCAGCAGCAGTGGGTAAAGGATAAAACTTACCGAGTAGAGTTGGATGCCAACCGTCCTAAGTATTATGTTTTAGACATGTTTCCCTACCCTTCCGGGGCGGGTTTACACGTTGGACATCCACTAGGTTATATTGCTTCTGATATTTATGCCCGCTACAAACGTTTACGCGGTTTCAATGTCTTGCACCCGATGGGATATGATGCCTTTGGATTACCAGCTGAGCAATATGCCATCCAAACGGGAGTGCATCCTGCAAAATCTACCGCAGCAAATATCAACCGTTATCGGGAACAATTGGATAATTTAGGATTCTCTTTTGATTGGGACCGGGAAGTACAGACCTGTGATCCTAATTATTACAAATGGACACAGTGGATTTTCATTCAATTGTTTGAGCATTATTATGATCAAACAAGTGGTAAAGCACAGCCTATCAGTGACTTGCAAGGTATTTTCACTAAGCAAGGTAATGCGAATGTAAAAGCGGCGACTGCTCAAGAGACCATTTTCACAGCAGCAGAATGGCAATCTATGGATGAGAAAGCGCAAAGTGATGTCTTAATGAACTATCGCTTGGCTTATCGGACCGTTACCTATGTCAACTGGTGTGAAGCCTTGGGTACCGTATTGGCAAATGATGAAGTCAAAGACGGTATTTCAGAACGTGGCGGCCACCCAGTAGAGCGCAGACCTATGTTACAATGGTCCTTGAGGATCACAGCCTATGCCGAACGTTTATTGAATGATTTAAACGATTTGGACTGGTCCGATTCCATGAAGAAGATGCAGGCCAACTGGATTGGTCGTTCTGAGGGAGCACAATTATTTTTTGAAGTCGAAGGCTCAGATCATAAAATAGAAATCTTCACGACGCGTCCAGATACCATCTTTGGAGCCACCTTTATGGTTTTAGCACCTGAGCATGATTTTGTTCCTGACTTAACTACTCCGGAGCAGCAAAAAACCATCGAGGAATATATTGCTTACGCCAATACTCGTTCCGAAAGGGATCGGATGGCAGATGTCAAAGAAGTGACTGGTGCCTTCACTGGTTCTTATGCCATCAATCCATTCAATGATGCTAAAGTTCCCATTTATATTGGTGATTATGTTTTGAAAGATTATGGAACTGGCGCCATCATGGCAGTACCCAGTGATGATGATCGAGACAATGCTTTTGCAGATAAATTTGGTTTAGAGATCATCGACGTTATTGACAAATCCAATTATCCAGGCGCTACGCGTTCAGACAAGTTGGGCATTATGATTAACTCCTTGTTTTTAGATGGCATGGAGGTACCGGATGCTATCGAAGAAATGTTGCAACGCATTGAATCTATCGGTTTAGGTAAACGTCAAATCAACTATAAATTAAGGGATGCCATCTATAGCCGTCAGCGGTATTGGGGAGAGCCTTTCCCAATTGTTTATGATGAAAAAGGAGTGGCTCATGCCATGAAATTGGAAGATTTACCTTTAGAATTACCTGATTCAGAAGACTTTAAACCTGCTTCTGGTGCTCAATCTCCCTTGGCCCGGATTACAGATTGGGTCAACTTACCAGATGGATGGACCAGAGAAACCGATACGATGCCTGGTTTTGCCGGCTCTTCTTGGTATTTTTTACGCTATATGGACGCCAATAACTCAAATGCCTTTGCTAGCCAAGAAGCGGTTAATTATTGGCAAGATGTTGATTTGTACATCGGGGGTACGGAACATGCTGTAGGACACTTAATGTATTCTCGTTTTTGGCACAAATTCTTATATGACAAGGGCTTAGTTCCCACCAATGAGCCATTCAAACGATTGGTGAATCAAGGAATGATCCAAGGTGTAATCGAGTCTATATTCTTAGAGAAAAAAGACCCGCAAACGGATTTACGAATTGTTGAGCCGGCTATAGCCGAAAAAGAAAGCGCTGAAGGAAAAACGTTTGTGCCCATTCCTGTATTGGTAGACTATGTGACTGAATATGGTTTAGAATCTTCTCATTTAACTCAAGTAGGCTTGGATCAGTTCCGTGCCTGGCGGCCAGAGTATGCAGATGCTACATTTGTGAGTAAGAGTGGAACCTACCAGAATGGTGTTTTTACAGCAAGTAATGGTGGTCCATTAAAGTTTGCTACTCAATCAGAAGTAGGCAAAATGTCCAAATCTAAATACAATGTCATCAATCCAGATGATGTCGTAGAGCGCTACGGTGCAGATTGTTTCCGGATGTATGAGATGTTTTTAGGTCCAATCGAGCAATCTAAACCTTGGGATACGAAGGGGATAGACGGTGTTTCTAAATTTTTGAGAAAATTCTGGAATTTGTTTATTCGGAATGATCAGTTTACAATTAGTGAAGAAGCTCCGACTAAAGCAGAGTTAAAAATATTGCATACTGCCATCAAAAAAGTCAGTGATGATATTGAGCGTTTAAGTTTCAATACTTGTGTTGCTGCTTTCATGGTCGCTACCAATGAGTTGACTAAGGTTAAGTGTAACAAGCGCGCTATTTTAGAAGAAATGGTCTTATTATTGGCACCATTTGCAGTACACTTATCCGAAGAATTGTGGCAGCGATTGGGCCACGAAGGCTCTGTACATCATGCTAGCTATCCAGTCTTCAACGAAGCATACTTGAAAGAAGACGAGGTAGAGTACCCAATTAGTATCAATGGAAAGAAAAGAGCGACTGCTGTTTTTGCAGCAGATGCCAGCAAATCTGACATGGAGGCTGCGGCTGTTGCCATTCCAAATATCCAGAAATGGATCGAAGGCAAAACCGTACGTAAAATCATCGTTGTGCCAGGCAGAATGATCAATATTGTGGTCGGATAAAATACTTAACACTTATTTCCACTTGGAAAAGGCAGATAGTTTTATTCTTATTTTTATTTTCGGTTTGGATGGTTAATTAAATACCGTTCAAACCGATTATAATATAGGCTATTTATTCATTTATTGAAGTAGGTTTTATTTTCTTAAATGGGTAATAGCCCAAAACTATAGCATGAAGCGACTACTTGTTCTGCTATTTACATGCAGCTTGTTATACACACTGAATGCGCAAGGGATTGTACTTAGTAATCCATCCGCCTGTGGTTTAAACTTAGCCATCGCTGACAATCAATGTCCGGATGGTACTACCTTCTATAATCCTAATCAGTTTGCAATTGACGTTAATAGCGCTCCGGGAAGTCAGCTGGGAACAGATGTATTTCTCTCCGAAGTAAAACTGATCATCAAACACCAATGGGCCAGTGATCTCGAGGTAAGGCTACGCTCCCCTAATGGCAAAGAAATACTTTTGACCGATGATGTGGGAGGAAGTGTAAACAATTATGGTATTCCAGTTAGAAGTATTTGCAGTAATCCGCTTTCTTTAACAGTGAATGCTTGTGTAGAAATCACAGATGAAATCCGTGCAAATCCCCCTTTTACGGATCAACCCTATCGGCCAATAACATCCTTACTTGAATTTAATGATGATTCTGATCCAAATGGTATCTGGACTTTAAGCATCTGTGATGATGTGGAGCAAGATACTGGTAGCCTCGAATTTGTGGAATTGGTCTTTAGCCCTTTATCTTGTTTACCGATAACCGAGGTAGAGATTGTAGAACAGGATAGTAATAGTATACTAATAAATTGGGAGCCTGCGAGTGACTGTGCCGAAGTAGAAACCTATATTGAATATGGTCCACCAGGATTCACTCCAGGGATAGATGAAACCCCCGGACTAAATGGTACAATGGTCAACGTGACTTGCCCTCCTTTTCTATTAAGCAACCTGGCCCCAGAAAGTAATTATGAGGTATACCTTAGAAAAAAGTGTGCCCCTGGTGCATTTTCCTTAAATTCTTGTCCATTACCTGTACAAACAGGCTGTTTACCTCCTGGGCCAGCGGTAACAGAGGATTTTGATGAGGAGATCACTTGTAGTACCCGTTGCGAACGTAGTTGTGAATTAAGTGGTCTTTGGTCTAATACCGATGAAGACCAGCTAGATTGGATCGCCTATCAGGGCGCAACTCCTACTCAAGGGACAGGCCCAAGTGCAGATATCAACGGAACTGGTAAATACCTATACTTAGAGTCTAGTGGAAGTACTTGTGCTATTGGAGGTGAGGCTATTTTGATGTCTGATTGTTACGAACTACAGAAACGCGGAGCAGATACTTGTCATTTTTCTTTTCACTATTATATGAGTGGCTTTAATATAGGTACACTTGCCGTGGAAGTAACCGATGATGCCGGCCTGAACTGGACAAGAGTCTGGGAACGTAGCGGTGATCAGGCCAATCGATGGATTAAAACCTACCTGAGCTTCAATCAATTTGCTGATGGCTCCATTATCCAGGTTAGAATTATTGCCTCTAAGGGAGGAACGCCACAAGCTGATATCGCTATTGATGAAATTACTTTTCACGGATCTAATTACCTAGGAAAACCAGATCAATTTTATTATGTCGACTTGGATAAAGATGGCTTTGGAGACCCTACACAATTTGTAGCGACCTGCCTGCCGAATCCACCAGACGGATTTGTTGCAGTCGCTGGTGATTGTGATGATACGAATCCGGCAGTAAACCCTGACGCACCTGAAGTACCTTGTGACAATCTGGATAACAATTGTAACGGGATAGCAGATGACCGTAATTTACCTCCTCCTCTAGTCAGTAATGATACCATTTGTAGCGGAGAAACGCCCTTACTCATTGCAAGTCCCGTATCCGGAAAAGCTATTTTTTGGTTTACTCAACCAGAAGGGTTTGATGAAGAGCCATTCTTTGGACAGTTTTATTCACCAGCTTTACCCCCTAATAATACAGGCAGCCCTCAAGTTTATTATTTTTACGCAGAGGAAACAGATATTTTTTGTTTTTCCGAAACTAGAGCTGAAGCAGTAGTGGTCGTTTTACCAAGACCCGAAGGGCCTCTACAACTTCCAGTTGAGATTTGTCCGGGTGATACTTTTGACTTAGCAGGTCTGGATTTAGTAGATCAAAATGAAACAGGAGCCAGTCTTCAATTCTATAGCCAATATCCACTAGATGAAACTAATGAGGTAGTTAATACCCGCATCAGTCCAAGTGGACCCGTTACTTATTTTTATAAAATGACTAGCCCTGCTGGTTGTACATTTGAGGGAAGTATTCCGGTCAGTTTAAGAAACCGGGCGAACCTTAGCTTTAGTTCTGGTCCTTCTTTTAGCTTATGCGAAGAATCTGGGCAAGAGGTCAGTGTCCTAGCCCAAAATGCACCAGCACCGTTTTCCTACCGCTGGAGTAATGGGTCAGAAAATGACCGTATATTCATTGATGCTGGTATAGCAAATACTCCAGCAGATATTTATCAAGTTAGTGTCACCGATCAAAATGGGTGTATAGCCATTGATAGCTTTTCTGTTCTAACAACCACTAGCATAGATTCGGTCAATCGCATTGTTCAAAATGTTAGCACCTGTAATGGAGAGGATGGTGCGATCATTCTTGAGCCACTGAGCGGTGTCGCTCCATTCACCTATTCTTGGACCAGCACCAATGGTTCTTTTGGTGATACGCTTGTTGATAGCAATAATCCAGTTGTCTTAGGACAACTAAGCCAGGGAGCTTATCGCGTTACGATAACGGATGGCTCTACCAAAGGTTGTACTTTTCGTATGCCCCCAGCTTACATCAATGGCCCAGCAGCAGAGGTTCGGAGTGTAAATGTTCAGGAAGTTAGCTGTTTTGATGCTCAAGACGGACAAATTGAGTTAGGCATAAGGGGGAATCCAACTTACTCCTGGAGTAACGGTCAGAATACTCGAATAATCAATAACCTTAGGGGTGGCTATTATACTGTAACTATAACCGAAGGAAGTTGTGAAACCGTAGTTGATAGCATCTTTGTACCGGAACCTGATTCCTTAAAACTATTTTCACAAACGAGTCAGCCCGCTTGTTTTGATACCAATGATGGCAGTCTAGCAATAGAAGTTTTTGGAGGTCGTCCAAATTATAGCTACAATTGGTCACAAGGTAGCATCACTCCTAATATTAATGGATTATCCGCAGGAAACTACACCGTTACTGTAAGTGATGACAACAATTGTTTATTGGTAGAAACCATAAATTTAGGAGCACCTGCCCCTTTAAATATTCTCCAGAACAGCCTTGAAAATGTCACTTGTAATGGCTTACAAAACGGCAGTATTTCCATCAGCCCTGATGGCGGACAAGCGCCCTATAAATACTTATGGAGTAATGGCCAACAGACCGCTCGAGTCCAGCAATTAGCTCCAGGTAATTACACCTTAACTTTAAGCGATTTTAATGGATGTAGTACGACTAGATCTTTTCTGATTACAGAACCCAACCCATTAAGTATTGATATCGCGGAAGTGATTCAGCCTAGTTGTGTTGGTGACACCTCTGGCAGCATTCAACTCATGGCAGCAGGAGGTAGTCCAGGTTATCAATTCCTTTGGGACAATGGGAGTACCGGTGCATTAAGGACAAATCTAGGTATTGGTAATTATCAAGCGGTTGCCTTTGATTCTAATTTATGTGTTAGTGATACGATCACTATTGATTTAAGTGCTTTCTCTGATTTAAACTTTCAAGTAGATCAAGTAGATCCTACCTGTAATGGACGTGGTGACGGTCAAATCTCTATTCAGGCCGTCGGAGTTCAACCTTTCAAATATCAATGGGATACCGGAGATAGTACTGCCACGGTTCAAAACCTTACAGGTGGTGCCTATAAATTAACGCTTACGGATGGTGCAGGTTGTTTAACAGACACCACCATAATTCTTTCTAACGCAAACCAACCCATCAATGCTTTATTCAACGTCATAGAACCTAGGTGTGCCAATACAGACGACGGCTTAATCAATGTCAACATTTTAGAAGCTCAAAATCAGCCGCTTGCCTATCAGTGGAACGATGGCCCATTAATTCGAGATCGGCAAAACATTACCGCAGGAACCTATCAGGTCACCATTACAGATCGGATCGGATGCCAATTAGTTAGTGATACAATTTTTGTAGAAGAGACCTTAGCCCTCAACTTAGAATTGGTAAGTGAAGGAGCAATTCAATGTAAAGGCGATACAAATGGCTTCTTAGAGGTACTCGTTGACGGAGGAATACAGCCTTATCAGTATAATTGGGTTGGAAGCAATTCTAATACCAATGCTGCTTACGACCTTGGAGCTGGCAACTACCAGTTATTCGTTTTAGATGCAAATGGGTGTCCTGCAAACGCTAATTATAGGATTGCAGAGCCCGCCGCTCTAGAAATAGATTTAGAGATAGAAATTGGTAATATTTGCATAGGAGATAGTTCCAACCAATTTAACGTTAATGTTACTGGAGGCCAAGCACCCTATGAATTCCAGTGGAGTAATGGCGCGGTGGACTCTGTCGTACAAAATCTAGTGCCTGGTGATTATGGTGTAGTGGTAAGAGACGCTAATCAATGCAGGGAATTGATTCCATCCATTAAGGTCAGAGAACCTGGTATTCCATTGCAATTAGATAGTTTTGCGGTCAAAGATATTTCTTGCTTTGGTTCGAGAGATGGCCAGATGGAGGTGCAAGTCAGTGGTGGCACAGCACCTTTTACTTATGTATTCAGTAACGCCTCCATTATTGAAAGTGACCAAAGTTTTATTAATGTTCCTAATCTTCCCGCAGATGATGACTATAAAGTTACGGTGTTTGATGCTCAGGGTTGTGTGGTTGCTTCTCAGACCAAAGTGATTCAAGAGCCACCGTTTCTAAGCCTTAGAAGAGATAGCATCAAAAATATAAGTTGTGCCAACCAGGCAGATGGGGCCATCTTTATGACTCCAAATGGCGGAACTCCGCCCTATGCCTATGTTTGGCTTAACGAGCGTGGTGATAATGTTTCCAGCTTACAGGACTTACGGTTTGCCTTTCCAGGAACCTACCGGGCAGTTGTTGCAGATGCTAATATTTGTTTAGACACCTTAGGTGCCACAACCATTGTAGATAATAAAACGCCAGTTACGATAACTTCTTTAAATATCGACAATGAAAAATGTGAAGAGGACCAGACGGGGGCTATTCAGGTAACAGTTGAGGGAGGTACTCCACCTTACCGCTTTTTGTGGAATAACGGAACTAGATCTCCCCAAATCAATAATCTTTCTGCAGGCTTCTATTCCCTGACCATTACGGATGATTTGAGGTGTAGACTGGTTACCGATACGCTGGAGGTCATTGCTTCCAACTCCTCCATAACGGTCATAGATTCTACCCTTAATGTGAACTGTTTTGGTAACAATAATGGATTGATTCAGGTAGCTATTTCCGGAGGGGAAGCCCCTTACCAACTCAGTTGGGAGCAAAGTGGAAATATTATTGCGATAGATACCAATACACTTGCAGACTTAAGCCCCGGCAGCTATAGCTTGAGAGTAATTGACAGCCTAAATTGTGCCAAAGAATTCTCTTATGAGATAACACAACCAGCACCATTAAGTCTATCTTTTAGCACCGAAAACCCCGATAGCAGCGTTAATAATGGTAGTATCAATACCCAAGTATTGGGTGGTACAGCTCCTTACCTTTACCAGTGGAATACCGGGGATACATTGGCCATCTTAGATAGTCTAGGCCTTGGGGAATATCAAGTCTCTGTAACAGATGCCAATGCGTGCACAACGGAAGGAGCCGTCCAACTAATTGTCTCTTCGCTTTTTCAACACCCCGATTTGCTAGCCATCACCCTATTTCCAAACCCGGCTAGCCAATATGCTCAATTAGATTGGCAACTTGACATCCCCGTTGAATTAAATCTGAGTATTTACCAAGCTAATGGACAACTGGTCAAACAGCAATGGCTACCGGCACAACAACAAGATAAGTATACCATTGACCTTAGCAATTACAAACAAGGGCAATATTTAGTGGCCTTACGTAATCGGCAGGGGCAATTACTGTACAGTTCTTGGCTGATTGTATTGTAGAAGGAATTATTCTCCTCCTACTGTTTCTTGAGTAATTTTAAAAGCAGTTCGACGATTTTCCTGATGCTCATCTTCTGTACAACGAGCACAAATACAATCGTTAGCTGGTACCGTTTTTCCATATCCTCTGGCCTCCAGACGAGAGCGTTCTATTCCTTTGGTGATCAGATAATCAACCGCGGATTGTGCACGCCTCTGGGATAAATCCATATTATAACCCGCCCTACCCCGACAGTCGGTATGAGAAGAAAGCTCAATGGTGATTTCCGGATTTAGAGATAATTGGGTCGCTAAATCATCCAAGGTAGGTTTGGCATCATCTCGGATAAAAGCTTCTTCAAAGTCGTAATAGATATTTTCTAATACAATTTCTTGATTAATGAAGATTTTTTCTAATTCTATTTCTAATTCATAAGTCTGCTCCGGATTATTGGGGTCTAACATTAAACCTTCCGAACTAAAGTCTGCCATATTCCTGAGGAAGCCTTCTTTTGAAGCTAAGAAATCGTACACTCGATCAGGAGTCAACTCTAGTAAATAACGACCTTCTTCATCCGTACTTACTGTCATTTTTTCTTCAGCAAAAGATATATCTAAACCAGCTTCTGGGATTGGCCGACGCCCCAGTACATTACTATTGGGGTCATTAGGGACTTCATAAATTTTTTCAAGCACATAGATTTCCAAAAGTAACTTAGGATCAACAGGATCTTTTACCACTACTGGTGGCTCCGGTTCTGGTGGCAATACTACTTTTTCAAAACTATAGATATCGTCTCCTCCCAAGCCATTCATTCGGGAAGAAGTAAAAAAGCCTTTTTGCAGCACATCCTCTGGCAGGTTATTCTCCGGTAAGATGACCAAACTAAAATCATCTGCTCCAGAATTGATAGGCGCTTTCAAGTTATAGACCGGTGCCCAGGCACCATTATTCATTTTATAAGTTTTAAAGATATCTAATCCTCCCATACTGGTGTGTCGATTGGAAGAAAAGTATAAGGTATCTCCTTGAAAACTAGGGAACTGTTCGTTTCCTGAGGTATTGACCGCCGCACTCAGAGGCCTTGGTAATCCCCAATCGCCTCCAGAAGTCATCTCAGACACATAAATATCATATCCACCAAAACCTTCTCGATCATCCGTAGAAAAATAGAGGCTTTTCCCATCCTTAGACAAAACAGGGTGCATATAATTGGTCTCTGGCTTCGTAAATTCTATAGCTTGTGGTGGCGACCAATTCTGTCCATCCCAATCAGCTCGCATAATTTTGCAATACTGATCTGTCTTTTTTTCACCATAACATCTAGTAAAATAGACTACTTTCTGGTCCTTTGAAAAACTTGCAGTACCTTCATTAAAAGGTGTATTTAGGCCCCCTTGGAAAGGACTTACATCCTGTGTATTCAGGTCAACTTCATATAAATCACTAAAGTAATTACCGGTCCAATTGTAGACGGCATCACTTTTCCCGCCAGCTCGGTCAGAAGTAAAAACTAATTTTTCTTGCCCATAAAGGACAGGGGAATAATCAGCTTTGGTCGAGTTAAAATCACTCAGACTAACACGGAAAGGTTGGCGCTTATCTTCCAACCACTTTTGAGCCAATTCACAAGCTTGAATATCTTTCCGGTACTCGTAGGGACTACCAATTTCAAAGCTTAGGTCTTTGAAAGTTCGAATGGCATCATTGTACTGTTCCGTTTTCTTAAATAGATAAGCTACTTCCTTTAATGCATCTACTCCATAACTATTATCATAAGCCTTTTGATACCATTCTATAGCATCATCGCTTTGCTGTAATGCCTTATAGCTCTCTCCTAACATGTAGGAAATCTTACCTCGTTCTAGGCGTGTATCTGCCTTGGAATAGTCACTACGCAATAGTTTGACAGCAACGGCATATTGCTTGGTTTCGAAAGCTGTTTTCCCATCTCTAACTTTGACTGTTCCTAGACTGCTACAAGCAGTAAGACCAATAATAAGCGTAAAAAATAGTATGCGTCTGGCCATATTATTCAGATTGTGATGAAACTGTAAAAAAAACGCTTGAAGGCGGCATCTTGTTGTCAAATGTAAGCATACTGCGCTATTTTCGCTATTTCCCTTTACTATTTGTCTTGAGTTAGCCAGACTTACGTAGATTCAATAGGTTCCGATCTAACCAAGGCTTTTCCCCAATTTTTTGCTGCAACAGGAAAAAATAGGCGGCTAATAGGACGCCTAAAACAGAACCCAAGTAAATATCCTCTAGAAAGTGCTGTACCAAATAGATCCTAGAGATACCTACCATCAAAGCCATAGCAAAAAAGGCGACACCACTTATTTTTTTATGGCCAGCATTAAATGCTAAAAACCCATAAATAGCAAAAGCAGCTAGCGTATGACCTGATGGGAAACTGGACAAGCCCACATTCACACGCACACCTTCAATAAATGTCAATTCATCATTGGTCCCTAGTTCGGTAAAATATCGGAGTGGACGTGGATGTCGAAAAATTTGTTTGGCAGTTGCTGAAACCACAAGGGTAGCCAGCGCCATAAAAGTAAAAGCAATCGCCATCCTAAAACGAACAAATAGTGCTAAAAGCAAGATAAGGCTGATAAAAATGTATTCTTCGGCAAATTGAGTCCCATACTTGAAGAATAAATTCCAAAAAGGCGTCCGGTTAGCGTTAAAATATAATACCCATTCTCCATGTTCCGATAAAGCCAGCAAAAGCCCTCCAGCTATTAGCCACAAGCAAAAAAACAGTGTGAAAATCCAGTTATCTTTTAAAATGCTTAGAAAAGTGATTCTAGGAGGAACTGACTGAAGCATTCTTTTTTGATTTTTTCTTTAAAAAAGAGAAAAGTCCGGATATGCGTTTGGCAAATTGATCAATATTCATCAATTTAGAATCTTGCATCGCTTTGTAGGTTAGAAAGATGCCAACCGGAAGTAAAATCGCACAAGGAATCCAGGCAGCGACCATACCCGTTATGTAAAACTTCTCTGCAAACTTTCGACAGAATATCATCATGATGACAAAAATGATAAAATAAATAATGGATACTAGAATTGGATATCCAAAACCACCTTTCCTTATAATGGCCCCCATTGGAGCACCAATAAATACAAAAATAATACAAACAGCAGCCATACTATATTTCATATGCATATCATAAATATGCTTGACCCTACTTATAAGCATGCGTTCTACAGATCGATCTGCTGATTCAGCCTGATTTTTCATACTCCGCAGTGAGTTCTTGGCTTTGGTGTATATCTTTCTTTGGTCATCAACTGAAAAACCGGTCATAAAATTAGACCATTCTGATATCGGGTCTTCCATATATTGTTGGTAGGCATTTCCTCCAGTAGCTCGCTTTGAAACCACCTGCTTAGGTTTATTCACCTTGGTGTTTATAGAAGCTTGAATGGCTGCTCCAACCGATTTTGAGTCCTGCGCTCCAGGTGCTTTGGGCGTAATATCTGAGGGTATCAGGTCAATCTCATTGGTCGTTGTGTCCTCGTCTACTGCATCCAATTTAGGTATATATCGTTCTTTTTCCTCAGGAATTTCAATATAGGTACTGTCCAATTTTTCATAGGTAAGATAGCCACTAAAATAATTAGAAAGCTCCTTTGATCTTTTGTCAGCACGAATGGCAATGGAATCAATAGCTCCCAATAACTCATTGGTTGTCATCATTTGCCGGTTCCGGTTGAATAATTCGGGGTTGGTCCGTTTAAGATTAAAGGCAGTCAAATCAAAAACCTTTTCCCATTCCTTAAATCCAACCCGCATGAAAGGATATTTACCCTTTGAACTACTGCTTCTATTGGCCCGCTGATCCATGTACTGTGAGCCATTATAGAGTCGCATAATAAAATACTGGCCATCCTGAACGGTATACATTTCCCCTTTTTCGGCAACAATTTGTAAAACCTGGCCGGAAGCATCCGAGGAATGGTCATAAATTAGTACATCTTGGATAGATCTACCATCCTTAGATTTACTCTTGAAATGAATCGCATAGCCTTGAAAGTCATAGTTAAAAGCACCTGCTTCCATCTGTAAAGTCGGGGCTTTATTCTGGATATCGAACATTCTGGAACCAAACTTAAGATTAGAGATTGGAATCAAGGTATTGGAGCAGTAAGCGGAAAATAAGGCGATGACCGTACCAAAAATGACCATTGCCCGCATGGTTCGCCATAAGGATACACCAGCAGATTTAATGCTGGACAACTCATAGCGTTCAGCCATATTCCCCAAGGTCATTACCGAAGCAATCAACATCCCCAGTGTCAAAGCAATTGGAATAAGCGACATACTTCGATAAAATAGAAGCTCGAGAATGAGTCCGGCGCCTAAACCTTTACCTGCAATATCATCAATATACAGCCAAAGCATTTGCATCAGCAACACAAATAAGGCGATTGAATAGGCAATCAGGAAAGGTGGTATAAAACTCTTAATTACGAGTTGATCGATTTTTTTGATCATTAATCGAAATAAATTTGCTGGCTGCAAAGATACAGTCTTTTTAGCCAATGAAAACAGCAGCCTCTTTTTTTAGTTCTTTTTTAACGTGAGAAAAAAAATAAAAAAAATTAACGGAGCTGTAACATTTTTTTTAACCAGTCGTCTTCCCGATGTAATGACAACAGAGCTATTTAAAAAAGACATATTACCCGTCAAAGATAAACTCTATCGCCTAGCACTACGGATGTTAACAAATCCGGCAGAAGCACAAGATGCGGTACAAGAAGTTTTATTAAAACTTTGGCAACAAGGAGATGCTCTACAAAAAATAGACAATTTAGAAGCTTGGGCCATGCGTATTACCAAAAATTGGTGCTTGGATAAGTTGCGGTCTAAACACCGTAGAACAGAAGACTTGGATCAAGCGCCTGTACAAACGGATGGATCACCTTCTGCCCAACAAAAGTTGGAAAAAAAGGAAACGTACAAAAAAGTACACCAGCTGATCCAAAAACTACCTGAAAAACAGATGATGGTTGTTCAGTTGAGAGATATAGAGGGAATGACCTACAAAGAAATTGAGCAAACAATTGATATGCCCCAAAACCAGATTAAAGTAAACTTATTTCGAGCGCGACAAAAACTGAAAGCCTTGATGACAAAAACGATTAATTATGAAGTCTGATATGATCAAACAACTGCTCGATCGATACTTTGAAGGCAATAGCAGCCTCAAAGAAGAGCAACAATTGCGACGCTACTTCACCGAAGGGCCCGTCGCCCCCGAATTGATCGCTTATCAAGCCATCTTTCAGGTGTTACAAGCCGAACAAGAGATTAAGCTTCCTTCAGATTTTGAGTCGAACTTCATGAAGCTAATCGAAACCCCAGAATCAGAAACCAAAATTCGGTCTATTGCTCTTAGGCGTCCAATTAGACTATGGATTAGCAGAGCGGCAGCTATTATTATCCTGGTTCTAGGATTAGCATGGGTTTTACAGCCCCTCAATGAGCCAACCGAAACAGCTAGTATCGACTGGTCACAATACGAACCAGAAGATCCTGAAGAAGCAATCGAATATTATAAACAAGCAATGTTAAAGCTCGGTGCCGCCTTGAATAATGGCGCTAGTACGGCTGGAACCAACATCAAGCACGTAGAGGAAATGGGACAATTTTTTAAATAATCTGGACGAAAAGATCTTTCATCAATCCTATTTGAAATATCTTTTTTACAGAAGAATCACCTTATAATAACAATTATGAAAAGTATTAAATTCATGCTACTCCTGGTTGCTTTTTGCATCCTTGGAGCAACCACTTCTAATGGCCAAAGTCAAGCCAACGCAATTGACAAATACTTCAAACAATACGTTGACAATCAAGATTTTACAGTCGTATATATCAGCGGTAAAATGTTTGAACTTTTTGGAAAACTAGACATTGACAAAGAGACTTTAGATCTGGATGACGAGGAAGATGTAGAAGCCATCATGGATATCGCCCGAGATATGAAAGGCTTAAGAATCCTGACCACGGACATCAATTCTGATCGCTACTACAAAGAAGCTAAAAGCAAAATTAGTACGGGAGAATATGAAGTTTTAATGACCGTTCGGACCCAGGATGGCGACAATGTAGAGTTCTTGATTTTAGAGAACGAGGCCAACAACAAAATTGCTGAATTGCTACTACTGGTTGGTGGAGATGATTTTGTCTTGCTCAGTTTTGTAGGAAATCTTGATCTTGACAAGATTGTCAAGCTCGCTAATGAAATGGAAAAAGACTAAGAAGCTATTTGCAACCCGACAAACTAAAAATCATGCACTCCAAATATTGTTTTTTTCTGCTTTTGACTTTTGGGCTTCTCCTAGGTAGTTTGCATCCGACAAATGCACAAACTCCAACACAAGCTTTTTATAAAGCACACAAAAAGAAGCC
>CAXIDD010000033.1:0-16354 GCA_964021975.1 uncultured Saprospirales bacterium
GGACACATCTCATTCCCTTGAACTCAAACGTGTTACGGTAAAAATTACTTTTCAGGTCAGTAAAAGTAAAATAAGTACGCTCACTACCGAACTGAGAGAGCTTTTCAAAATGAAAGGAAAGTGGTGGATATTGACCCAGTCCGGACTAGCGATCGAGCTAGAAAAGATAAAAAGTGTGGTGCAAGCCTAAAAGCTACCGCAAAATACTTAGAATTTTAGCCAACAATGTATTTAATACCGCAAACTACTTATCTTCGCGAGCAAGTTTAAAAATTATATCATGAGTCAACGTATTCTGGTTACTTCTGCGCTTCCTTATGCCAATGGTCCATTGCACTTGGGACATCTGTCGGGTGCTTATTTGCCCGCTGATATTTATGTGCGCTACCAAAGGTTAATGGGCAAAGATATTGTCTGGGTTTGTGGCTCTGACGAGCATGGTGCGGCCATTACTATACGAGCCAAGAAAGAAGGTATTTCTCCCCAAGCTATCATTGACAAATACCATACGCTCAATAAATCTAGTTTCGAACGACTTGGGATTGCCTTTGATTATTACCATCGGACTAGTGCGCCTTTGCACCATGAAACGGCTCAAGATTTTTTCAAGCATTTGTACGAGCAAGGCGATCAATTTGAAGTTCGGGAAGATGAGCAATATTATGATGAACAATTTGACCAATTTCTAGCAGATCGATATATCACAGGTACTTGCCCACGTTGTAGCTTTGAAGCAGCTTTTGGCGATCAATGTGAAAATTGTGGCTCAGATTTGTCACCTACAGAATTAATCAACCCTAAGTCTACCTTAAGTGGAGCAACCCCTGTTCTGAGAACCACCAAACACTGGTTCTTTAAACTCGATAAACATCAAGAGTGGTTACGAGAATGGATCGCTGAAGGTAAATTAGATGGCATTCAGCACCACGACCCAAAGAAATGGAAGAATCATGTACTCGGTCAATGTCAGTCTTGGTTAGATGATGGCTTACGTCCCCGTGCCATTACCAGAGACCTAGACTGGGGCATCAAAGTACCCGTAGAAGGTGCAGACGGAAAAGTACTCTATGTTTGGTTCGATGCCCCCATCGGCTATATTTCCTCAACGCGACAATGGGCTGCTGAACAAGGTAAAGATTGGGAGGCTTACTGGAAGTCGCCGGATACTAAAATGATCCATTTTATTGGTAAGGATAATATTGTTTTTCACTGTATTGTTTTTCCTGCGATGCTGAAGGCACACGGAGATTACAACCTCCCAGTCAATGTTCCCGCGAACCAGTTTTTGAATTTTGAAGGACAAAAATTTTCTAAATCTAGAGGCTGGGGAATAGAGCAGCATGTTTATTTAGAAGAGTTTGCCAACTTTCCTAACAAAGAGGACGCGCTACGTTATGCGCTGATCCGCAACATGCCTGAAAATCGGGATAGTGATTTCAAATGGGACGATTTCGTTGACTTCCATGACAAAGAACTAGCCGATAATCTTGGTAACTTTATCAATCGGGTAATTGTATTGACCAACAAGTATTTTGGGGGAAAACTACCCCAAACAACAGTACAGTTGTCTGAGGCGTTAGTCGATGTACAAAAAATCGTTGCGCAGTATCAGTCAGCTATAGAGAACTTTAGTTTCAAAAGTGCGGCTCAATTACTCATGGAGCTGTCTTCTTTTGGAAATACCTATTTGCAAGAGGCCGCCCCCTGGAAGCTATACAAAGCAAACCCTGATGATCCTAAAATAAAAGAGTCCATGTTTGTTTCGGCCCAAATAGTGGCCTTGTTAGCAGTCCTTTGCGAGCCTTTTATCCCATTTATTGCACCCAGAATTAGAGGTTTGCTTGGACTAGATCCAACTGAAAATGGGGACTTGGGAACATTGTTAGAAAAATTGGAAGCTGGAGAAAGTTTGGTGCCAGTTGGACAACAACTAGGAGAAGCGACTGTACTCTTTCCTAAGATCCACGATCGTAAGGATAGCAGTCGCCTGGAATTGATCCAAAACCAAAAGGCTAAATTAGAAGCAATCATAGCAGCAGAAAGTGCGGAAGAAAGAGAACCTTTAAAAGCTGAAATTCAGTTTGATGATTTCACCAAATTAGATTTCCGGACTGGAACCATCACCGCAGCAGAAAAAGTAAAAAAAGCAGATAAACTATTGAAGCTGACTGTTGATTTAGGATTTGAAGTAAGAACAGTTGTATCAGGAATTGCCGAGCATTATGAGGCAGATAAAGTGATAGGTCAGCAAGTAGTTGTTGTGGCCAATTTAGCCCCTCGGAAATTACGTGGCATCCTTTCACAAGGTATGATCCTAATGGCTGAGAACAGCGAAGGAAAGTTGGTATTTGTTAGCCCAGAAGCTGGCTTCGGGAATGGATTTGTAGTCCGCTAAATCAAAAAACAGATATGACAGCTTTCCTCCAAAAAAAACATCGTTTACTAGCTTGGCTTAGCCTTGCCTTATCCGTTTTGGGGATGGGTATGCTCTTTTGGCGCAATAGCCAGGAGCAGTTGTGGTCTTATTGGACGCTGTTTACCTTGTTGTTTGGCTGGATGGGACTTTCCCTATTTGTACACAGAAAACAATTAAAAAATACAGCTGGAGCTCAGTATTTTTTAGCCACCACTTTAAGTGGTTTGCTATTGGCCCTGGCTTTCCCATGGTCCAATATGCCTAGTGGTTTTTTGGCTTTTTTTGCTTGGATTCCGCTGCTGCTGACTTTAGAAAAACTAGAAACACAAAAAGCTAAACGCAAAGTCCTCTTCGGCTGGTCATTGAATACCTTCATGATCTGGAATATTGTCGCTACCTACTGGGTCGCCAACTCTTCTTTACCGGCAGGCTTATTTGCAATTATAGTGAATAGTGCTTTAATGGGGATTCCCGTATTGCTTGCTATGCAAGTACGACCGTATTTGGGCCGATTAGCTTGGGTTCCGTTGGTTGCTTTCTGGCTGTGTTTTGAGCAAATGCATTATGTCTGGGAATTGAATTGGCCTTGGTTGTCCCTTGGGAATGTATGGGCAACGGCTCCTGCTCTGGTCCAGTGGTATACCTTGACGGGCGTGCTAGGTGGTACACTTTGGTTGTGGATAATTAACTTATTAATTAAGAAGAATTGGGTCGCCTTTCGGCAAAAATCTTGGCAGCGGAGCCAAGCCCTACCACTCGTTTTGAGCTTATGTCTTCCAGTAGGTATCTCTCTTTTCCAGTATACGGCGTATGAGGAGCAAGGATTTAATCAGGAAGTTATCGTGGGGCAACCTAATGTAGAGCCTTTTTACCAAAGACCTTTAATGGATGAAACGGTAATGTTGCAAAAGCTACTGGACCTAAGTTTGGTCCAAGTTAGCCCTCAAACGGATTATATCGTTTTTCCAGAGGCAACCTTAGATTTTGCAGAACAAGATTATATGTATCGAGCGCCCCAAGTGGAAGCTTTACGCAAAAAAGTATTGGACAATTTTCCAAATTCAAGAATAGTAATTGGTACAGATGCGTTCCGCTTTTTAAAGCCAAATGAAAAACCTAGCCGATATTCCCGCAAACGCGAAAAAGGGGAAACAGTGGAGTATTTTGAAGTTTATAATGCGGCCATCCAAATAGATACTGCGGAAAATCATGTTCAGTTTTATAAGAAATCTAAATTAGTACCAGGCGCGGAGCTTTTTCCCTATCCCAACTTATTAGCTTTTCTAAAACCCATCGTTGAAAGTCTTGGTGGAACGATGGCTGGCCGTGGTGCGCAAAAAGAGCGGGCAGTTTTTAGTAGCCAGAAGGCAAAGATAGTTCCCGCAATTTGTTACGAATCTGTTTTTGGTGCTCATTTAGCAGCGCATATCCGAAACGGAGCAGAAGCTATTTTTATCATTACCAATGATGCTTGGTGGGATCATACGGCTGGGCATATTCAGCATTTTCATTATGCGCGTTTAAGAGCCGTTGAGAATCGTAGGAGTGTAGCAAGAGCTGCCAATACAGGGATTTCAGGCTTCATTAATCAAAGAGGAGATGTCCTGCAACGCAGTAAATACCAAGAAACGACTAGTTTGAAATCAACGATTCAGTTTAATAATCAGCAAACTTATTACACCAAAAATCCAAATACGATTGCTCGTTTTGCACTTTTTGCAGCTATTGCTTTTCTATTGAATGGATTTGTGAAATCTAGATTACCCAAATAGCAGGTGTTCTTATTGTTCGATGTCTAAGTTTCGACGGCTCAATTCTTCGTTGATCAATCTGCCAATCATATCAAGGTGTCCTTTACCAGGAAAAAGCCGGCGCATGATCACCATGCCGATAAAGAAGGCAATTAAAGCAGAAGGGAACAAAAGTAGAAAGAAAAGGCCAATGATGGGCAAACCTGAAAGGTCAAGAGCAAGCCAGATACACAACCAAACCGGTGCAGTAGCACCAATTTTTACCCACGTTTTATATAGCTTGTGGAAGTAATAATTTTTGATTTCCCATTGTCCTTTCAACCGCATCAGCTGGGCTGTGGAGAAGTATTCCACGCCAGTAGAAAGCAGAAAGGACAATTCGTCCTCCGCTTTTTCCTCCATATTGAGGAGCATCTGATCTAATTTAGGTTGTACAGCCATAAAAAGTATGAATTCAAGAATAAAAATACATTTAATTTAGCTTCTCTGCTGGGTTATTTCTATTTTATGACGTTTCTTAGATAAAATTGTTTGTATAAGTCGACAGTCAGTCGAAATAGCTATGTCTTTAGTCGGATTCTTCGACAGATAACCTGGATAGTAGTTACTTTTGAGTTTGTAAATCACTACGTACACTAATGAATTATTTAAAAACAGCTAAAGAACACTACAATCAACTACTTTATTCCTTCTACACGTATCCACAAGCCATCCGATTTATAATTAAGCATAAAATTTGGGACGGGTTCTGGAAATATAGCTGGGTTGGGAAGTTGCTGTTATTAGGTGCCATCCTAATGGGACTCAAATTTATTGGATCACTCTCGGAGTGGTTTCGTCAGGCAGACGTTACTGATCCTTTGGCCGCAATGAGTTCAGTAAGTAATCTTATGGTCAATGTTGTCACTGATGAAGTTGAATTTCTGACTCAAGGCTCCATGCGCTATTTGATGATTATTCTTTTGGAGGTGGTGATATTTCATGTTTGTCGGAGGAGTTTAACCATCCTTGCCGGGAAAGACTCTGACAGTACGATGGGTGCTTTTATCAAAGCCCAAATTCGGATGATCAAAGTGGTGTTTTTCTGCTACCTAATGGAAATGCTGGTTGGAGTAGGCTTAAAAACCTTCTTCGGTATTTTTGGATTTTTAGACTTTGCCAAACCTATTTTACTTTTCATCAGTAGCATCTTCTTTATGGGCTTTGCAGTCATGGATAATTACCTCGAACAATTTGAGCTAACCATCAAAGAAAGCTTTAAGTACAGCCAAAATTACGTGGGAATCGCACTAGGAACGGGATTGGCGCTGCATGTCTTCTTCTTGGTCCCCGTCGTTGGCCCCGTTATTGCACCCTTCTTATCTGCAGTTACAGTTACTTTGGCTATGTTTGAATTATCAGACATACATTTGATGGAAAAGGAAATGGCCCTACAGCTAGAAGAAATAGTTTAGTATTATTCCTTGAGTTTTAGTAAAAACTAAGTTGCTTTCGGTGTCGACCTGCCGGCTGGTAGGGGGCAAAATTAGATTGCTAGCATTACTATTTTGCATCAAAAGTGCAAACCCCATTTTATGCTAGAAAAGCTAAAGTTTTACTACCGTGCCAAACCTTTTCAATAGCGCTTGTGCCCAGCCTGTCTTGTTGTTTGAATAGGAAGAATGCCATCAAGAAGAGGAATCCGTCTTAGAAGCTATTCAAATTTGTTATTGATGATTTTCAAAAGCCAAACCTGTCTACTGCAGGTAGATTCAAATAGCTTCTAAGAAATCTTCGTTTTCCTAAAGGATTTGGGCTACCAAGCTTACTTTGTGCAAAATGATGAATTGAAGCCCATCGAGCAGTTTTCAATCGAAAAGCGTCAAGACCAACACTACTTCAAGGATAAAAACTATTGCAACAACTTTATCCTCCGCAAGGGTTATTAGACATTACCACTAAAGATTTTATATGCGAGCCACAATCTTTTCCTTTTGCAAATAGATTTTCCTATGTTTGTTTAGTTACCGCAACGAGGAGAGATAAATATTTTAATAGGTATATAAACAGTTATTTATGAGTAGGGTCGTACACCATAGTTTATTTAGTGAGTTTGACATTTACCTGTTTAAATCTGGCAAGCATTTTCGGCTTCACGAAAAAATGGGTAGTCATTTGACTGAAGTTGATGGCGTAAAAGGAACCTATTTTGCGGTTTGGGCACCGAATGCCAAGTACGTTTCGGTAATCGGTAACTTCAATTATTGGAATAAAGGAGAGCATGCCCTTGCTTCTCGCTGGGATGCCTCTGGAATCTGGGAAGGTTTTATTCCAGGTATCGGGAAAGGTGAATTGTACAAATACCACATCGAAAGTCCTACGGGTGAACACCTTGAAAAAGGAGACCCTATGGCCAGATTTTGGGAAATTCCACCCAACACAGCTTCGATAGTATGGGATACTAATTATGAATGGAAAGATCAGGAGTGGATGGCCCAACGCAAAGCTAAAGCGGGCCAGCCCCAGCCTTATTCTGTATATGAAGTGCACTTAGGTAGCTGGCGTAAGAAAGTGGGTGGTGCAGCTTCTTTAAGTTATGAAGAACTGGCCAAAGATTTAGTAGAATATGTCAAAGACTTAGGCTTTACACATATTGAGTTTTTACCGGTGATGGAGCACCCTTATTTCCCTTCCTGGGGGTATCAAATTACGGGTTATTTTGCACCTTCTTCTCGGTTTGGACATCCAGAGGAATTTATGGCATTAATCGATGCCTGCCACCAAGCAGGTATTGGCGTCTTGGTAGATTGGGTTCCATCCCATTTCCCTACGGATAGTCATGGTCTTTCAATGTTTGATGGTACACATCTGTATGAGCACGAAGATCCTCGGCAGGGCTTCCATCCAGACTGGAAAAGCTCCATCTTTAATTATGGCCGGAACGAAGTGAGAAACTTCCTGATTTCTAATGCTATTTATTGGCTAGAGCAATACCATATTGATGGTTTACGTGTAGATGCGGTTGCTTCTATGCTTTACCTGGATTATAGCCGAAAGGATGGGGAGTGGATTCCCAACGAACATGGTGGTAACGAAAACTTGGAAGCCGTCTCTTTCCTTAGAGAGTTCAATGAGATTATCTATCAAGAAGTGCCAGATGCCGTTACGATTGCCGAAGAATCTACCGCCTGGTCGGGCGTATCTCATCCAACTTTTACGGGTGGTTTAGGCTTTGGTCAGAAATGGATGATGGGTTGGATGCACGATACCTTGGATTACTTTAAAAAAGATCCAGTTTATCGGAAACATCATCATGGCGAAATTACCTTCAGCTTGATTTATGCCTTTACAGAAAACTTTATGCTCCCACTTTCACACGATGAGGTGGTGCATGGTAAAGGACCATTGCTGGATCGAATGCCCGGAGATGAATGGCAACGTTTTGCCAACCTGAGATTGCTGTTTGGCTACATGTTCACCCATCCAGGGACTAAGTTGCTTTTCATGGGTGGAGAATTCGCTCAAACCACCGAATGGAATATAGAAGATGGACTGCAATGGTGGTTATTAGAAAATGCACCTCACCAGGGTATGTTGAAATGGGTGAAAAAACTCAACCATTTTTACCGCAATACAAAAGCTCTGTACGAAAAGCAGTTCGACAATGATGGTTTCGAGTGGATCGATCATGGCGATGCTAATAATAGTTTCTTGTCTTTCCTTCGTAAAGGAGAAGATGCTGAACATCCGGCGGTAGTGATTTGTAACTTTACACCAGTTGTCAAATGGCCTTATCGTCTGGCTGTTCCTTCCGGTGGCCATTGGAAAGAAACCTTGAATAGTGATGGCAAAGAGTTTGGCGGCACTGGAGATCACCAGAATGCTATCCACGAAGCTAAAGAAGAGGAATGGGCTGGCCGTTCACACTTTATTGAAGTAGCGCTAGCACCGCTTTCAATTATGGTTTTTGAGAAGGTGAAAGAGGCTTAAAATGCAAACCCAAATTAATTGCATGATATTGGTCTTTCTACTAGGAATCCCTCTGGGAATTTTAGCTCAAAATACTATAGACAGAACTACTCATTTCAATATAAAAGAGGGCATTGCGATTCAAGGCTATGATCCGGTTGCTTATTTTATGGACCAACCGAAAAAAGGATCTATAAAATATGCAGCAAACCATCAGGGCATTAACTATTACTTTTCATCTGAAAAAAATAAAGAAACCTTTCTGGCAAACCCTTCTCAATACGAGCCACAATACGGTGGTTGGTGTGCCTATGCTATGGGCGATAGTGGAGAAAAGGTCAAAATAAATCCTAAAGCTTATAAAATTGTGGAGGGCAAGTTGTACCTCTTTTATAAGAAAATTTTCAATAATACGCTTAAAAGTTGGAATAAGAACGAAGCGCAATTGATGCCTAAAGCAGATGATTATTGGTGGAAAATAATCAATTAGACAGGGTGCTGAAAGTCAAATTTATACTTGTTCTCCTCAAAAAAGGTAGAGCACTAAGAAATAATAAGATGGTTCTTATGATTCTTAGTGCTCTAAGTGGAATTAAAAGAATTTTCTACTTCTCAGCCGTCATCGGCTCGGACAAATCTCTCACAGATTTCACCATCCGAATAAATTCATGTCGATAGCCTTCTTCATCTTTGCCTTTAGCACCATTGGCCAGTTCTAAGACATTGGCGAAAGTGCTTTTTCCCTTAAATTCTGATTTGCGTAGTAACAATCCAAATTCCGCTACTGCAGCAGACCAACGGAAATTATCTGAAGTCTTGGCCAATTCCTGAGGTTTAGCTTTCTGGACGTGCTCCAACTTTGTGCTGGTCGCTCCGTCTGGCTGCTTATAACGCAATTTAACCGTCATCAACTCATTGTTTTTACTACCTTTTTTGATAGGCTTGGCTTCCTCTTGATACTTTAGATCATCAACTGCCGTCAACAAAGAACTCTTGGTCCCTTGAGGGATGATTTCGTAGATAGCCGTAACGGTATGACCAGAGCCCATCTCACCGGCATCTTTTTTGTCATCATTAAAATCTTCGTTGGCCAACATCCGGTTTTCGTAACCGATTAGGCGGTAACCAGCCACGTAAGCAGGATTGAATTCCAATTGAAGTTTGACATCTTTAGCGATGGTAAACATCGTGCCACCAAACTCCGTCACTAGTACTTTGCGCGCTTCCTCGATATTATCGATATAGGCGTGATTACCGTTGCCATGTTTGGCCAATTGCTGCATTTTATTGTCCTTGTAATTGCCCATTCCAAAGCCAAGTACCGTTAGGAAGACACCACTTTTGCGCTCTTCTTCTATCATCCGGACCAAATCAGCATCACTACTTTGACCAACGTTAAAGTCGCCATCAGTCGCCAAAATGACTCGGTTGTTGCCATCTTCTACAAAGTTTTCGCGTGCTAATTTGTAGGCTAATTTGATGCCAGCACCACCGGCAGTAGAACCACCAGCCTGGAGCTTTTGGAATGCTTCCATGATCTTACGTTTATCATTTCCTGCCGTCGGTTTTAGTACCACGCCTGATGAGCCTGCGTACACCACCATGGTCACTTTATCTTGAGGCCGCATCTGATCTGTCAACAATTTGAAAGAGGATTTAAGCAATGGAAGCTTATTAGCTGCACTCATACTTCCAGAAACGTCTATCAAGAAGACTAAGTTGGAAGCAGGTAAATTATCAGTTGGGATTTTCTTGCCTTGTAAGCCAATGTGAAGCAATTGATGCTCTGGATTCCAGGGGCAATCAGATAGCTCTGTACTTACTGAAAAAGGATGTTCGGAGTCAGGAGCAGGGTAGTCATAATTAAAATAATTAACCATTTCTTCAATCCGCACTGCATCTTTTGGAGGTAGACTGCCGTTGTTGATAAAGCGTCTCATATTGCTATAAGAGGCTGCATCTACATCAATTGAAAAAGTAGAGAGTGGCTCGTTTTGTACTTTCAAGAATCTATTTTCTTGTATTAAGTCGTAGTCTTCTGTATTGTGTTGGATACCTGCATCACTGTAGGGCATTACACCCGGTGAATAAGGAGCAGGGGCTTGCGACATAGTCGCGTTATTGGACCTGAATAATGCCAATTTAGGCCTGCGCTTTGCCTTTGTTCCTGCCGCCCTACCACTTAATTGGTCTTCTTTGGACATCATTGGTGATTCATCTGCTTCAATAACCATAATTTCCTCTAAGACTTCGGCTGCTTGTAGTTGGATGAGCAACTCTTTTTTTCCATGACAAGCGGGCATCCTTTCAGAAAGATACCCAACGTAGCTAACGATCAGGTTGACACAGGAATCGCTAACGGCAATCGTGAAGCGGCCATCAAAATCAGTAAGGGTACCTTTATTTGTACCTTCCTCCATAATAGAAGCACTGACAATAGGGGACTGAGTTTCGTCTACGATGATTCCTTTGATTGTAAAAGAATTGGCATTTTGAGCCTGTCCGCTAAAAAAGGTAGCTAGACTGAATAGTGTGATTAAAAAGTAATTTTTCATAATGACTGGATTTTTTACTCACAGGATGCAGCTGGAATAAAAAATGCATAAATGAATTTTACTTTTTTTGAAAAAAATAAAAACAAGCAGTCAAATATTTGAGAAAAATTAATATTGAGCTCTATGAAAAAGCCAAACTATTAAACAAAAAAAATAAATCAACTAACCGATAAACCAGCAAACCATTATATTAAGCCTACCGCCAAAAATTAACAATATCTTCCATGCTTTCCCGCTCTTTAATGATTTCGATGCGTTGATTTTTTAAGCTGTAAGCAATTACTTTTGGACAAGCCCGACTGCAATGTCTGGACCACATTCCAATGGCGTTGGCTCCAGCATCGGCAATGACCAGTTTGTCGCCAGCTTCGATGGTAGGAAGTTTTCTGTTTTTATCAATAAAATCACCAGCAAAACAAAGTGGGCCAGCAATGTGCGTATTGGTGTCAGAGGTGTTTTTAACTTGGCCTTGTTGATCCAAAACGACCATCTGATGCTTGGGACTACCACTTTGGTAAATCTCCCGAACAAACATATCAGCTCCAGCGTGGACCATCGCAATGGGTTGATCCTGGTAAGGAGTCACATATTCAACATCGCTCAAAACCCAGCCATTATGTACATGGACAAAACGACCAAATTCCGTGAAAACTTCGTAGGTATCGAAAACAGTAGGACAATAATCTTGGATATAGGCCATAAAAATTTCCATGCCAGTTTGGGGCCCTTCATCGTAAATAGCCGGAAAACCACCGCCAATATCAAGGAAGCGCAAGGGCGTTTGAATACCCTGTTCACGTCGGGCAGTTTTAATATCTTCGCCCAGTTCGTATAAGAGACTTATGGCTTTGGCAGTAGCATCCATTTTGCTTATTTGCGAGCCAATATGCATATGGATACCTTCTAGTTCAGGATAATCCAAATAAGCTTGGATAATGGCTGTACGCATAGAGATTGGGACACCAAACTTGGAGACCTTTTTGCTCACATCAAAAACCGCAGGTGCGCCGGTACTAAGCAAAGGATTCACGCGTAGCCCCTTACGGAAGCCAGTATACTCCGCTAATCTAGGTAATTCTTCTAGGGAGTTGGCGTTCAAAATCATTCCAGTGCCTTGTTGGGTACAAAATTGTAATTCTTCGTGTCTTTTTACTGGAGAGTCAAAAATAGTTTTTTGGCTGGCACATCCTGCTACTTTAGCCAAGTGGACTTCTTCAAAAGAAGCTGCTTCTAAACCGTGACCACGCTTTACAATATGCTCTAAAATACGAATTAGGGGATTGGTTTTGATAGCGATCGCGTGCTGGACATTAGCTGGAAAGATCTGAGATAAGTGCTCTAGTCTGCTGTCTAGTTGGTCTAGACTATAAAAATAAACAGCAGAGTCTTGATTGTCGATTAGTTGTGCTTGCTTTGCCCATTGATAAACTTGAGCGTATTCCTTAGCTGGAATACGAGGGAGTTTATTTTTGACTAAAAAAGACGAATCTTGTGTTGTTTGGGTGCTCATTGGCATTAAAATAAGTTTGCTTGGCTAGTAGAATATTTAGCTTTATCAGGAAGTGGCGGCGCAAAATAAAGAAAGGAATCTAATTTTGCCCTTCAATACTATATTTAAATCAAAATTGATAACAGCCACTTTCAAAAAGTAACCAGCCCACTAAGGATAGGTTCAAAAAAAGAGTAGAAATAAAAAACGGTGAATTTTATTGCAAAATCCACCGTTTTCTATTTTGGCTTCAGTCAGACTAGTTGAAATCTACAGTTGGTGCATTTTGGGCACCTTCATTGGCTTGGAAAGTAGGTTTTTTATCAAAACCAAAAATACCTGCAAATATACTTCCCGGGAATTTCCGAACGGAAGTATTGTATTTTGTCACGGATGCATTATACTTATTACGCGCTACTTTAATCCGATTTTCGGTACCTTCTAGTTGTACTTGGAGTTCTTTGAACGACTCAGTAGCCCGTAAATTAGGGTAGTTCTCTGAGACCATTAATAGGCGGCCCAAAGACTGAGAAAGTCCACTTTGTGCTTCTTGAAACTGTTGTAATTGCTCCGCAGTTGCATTGCTAGGGTCAATGTTGATACTAGTCGCACGAGCACGGGCCGAAGTGACTGCTGTAATGGTTTCCTGCTCAAAATCAGCCGCACCTTTAACAGTATTCACCAAGTTTGGAATTAAATCAGAACGGCGCTGGTAGTCAGATTGCAAGTCTCCAAAAGCTAGGTTGACTTGCTCGTCTAGCTCTACAAATTTGTTTTGATAAGACCAGCTACTCATAAATGCGATACCACCGATGACAATCAAGGCAATAGCTAATGGTAGTAAGGATTTCATAGTTTGTTATTTTTAATGAATGATTGTTGTGTATTGTAGCGTAGAGACACAATGCATTGTGTCTCTACGCAATATATTGTGTCTCTACGCAATTTCGCAACTTTTTTTGATATTAGAACGGAAATCCTTTACAGAAGTAGGCGTTTATTCTTTCAAATAGGCGACTAGACTGGTTTTTGTACTCCAAAAAGTCTGGCTAATGATAATTAGGGCAACTACTAATAGCATAATTAATAAGGTACCAAGATAGAGCAAAGGTGAAAAAGGAGCCTGATAGGCAAAGTTTGCCAACCAGATTTGCACCGCCCAATAGCTTAATGGAATCGCTATCAAGGCACTAAGGAGGAGCGGCCAAAAATATTCACGACCAATCATACGAGCTAAAACAAATAAATTGGCACCTAATATTTGTCGGATGGCTAATTCTTTGAGTCGTGTACGGAGATTAAAAGCGATTAAACTAAATAGACCAATAGCTGCAATTAAAATAGATAAAAGACTGAAGATACTCAACAACCTAACTTGTCTATGCTCTGCGGCGTACAATTGGCCAAACAGCTCATCCATAAATTGGTAATTCATGGGGTAGTCAGGAAAGGTATTTTGCCAAATGCCCGAAATTTGTTGTACGGTCCCTGGTATTTGATCAGCTTTAATTTTGACTAAAAAGGTTTGCAACCAAATTGATTCTAAGGTCAGTACCAATGGATCTATCTTATTTTTCATCGTTTCTTGATGATAGTCTTCGATGACGCCACTGATTTTGCCATTGGCCAAACTGAAAGGGCCAATTGACCAGCTAATTTCTTGGCCAAGTGCTTCATTTGCTTGATTCCAGCCCAATTGTCGCATGGCAGTTTCGTTGATAAGATAGCTGCGTTCTTGTTCATTCAGGTAGGTGATCATGTCAAAACCTGGTCCAAATTCAGGAGTAGCCTTTGCTGTGAATGCTTGCTCCGGTACTTGGCCAGCCAGGATTTTAATATCCATTAAATCAATAAAATCAGCGTCAATTACCTGCATATCCATGAGCGGGGCATCTGCTGGGTTACTATTGACGCCTGAGACTGTAACTGGACCGCTGTCTCTGATCTCTTCTGACGGAACTTGCATACAGGCTGCTACTTGCTGGACTCCGGATAAATTTTTTACTTGTTCTCGAAAATTTCGATAATCAGCCGTGACACTTAAGGGCACCGAAGGAATAGCCAGGACCTGATCTTGGGCTAAACTCAAATTTTCTTGTTGGATAAATCGAATTTGATTATAGGCGGCTGTCGCACTACCAATTAGTAAAATCGCTGCCCCAAATTGGACACTTACCAATAGCCGCTTAACATTGATACTACCATTGGAAGTATGAATAATCTTGGAAGATTTCAGTGCCCGTTGTAAGTCGATTTTGTTGATCACAAATGCCGGGTAAATTCCAGCCAGTAAACCACCACCAATGGCTAGTAGTAACAATAAAAAACCAAAGGCATAGAGTGGTACGGTCCGATCCATTTCAGTTAATTGCTGTAATTTTGGAAAAACAATTAAGCTGATACCGATTGCCAAAATTAAAGCCAAGATACTATAAGAGATCGCCTCTACAAAAGCATAAGTTAGGTGATGGCTTTTACGTGCACCCATGATTTTACGGACACCAAACTCTTTGGCTCTACCAACCGAAATAGCACTGTTTAAGTTGATGAAATTAATGAAGGCGATTAGTAAAATAAATAAAGCCGACCAAGTGAAAATTTTGACGTACAAGGCATTACCATTTACCTTGATTTCTCGTGCTAATTGAGATTGAAGGTGTATCTCAGGTAAAGCTTGAAATTCAAGCCCCGATTGAGTCACTTCATTATCATTCATTTTGCTTGCAACAAAAGTATTGATTTTTTCAAAGACCGCTTCCGGATTCGCACCCTCACCAAATAAGGTGTAAACGTAGGCCCAACCACTGCGTTGTTCGGGACTACTAAAAGATAGTAGCACATCTATTGGTAAATGCGTATTGGAAGGTAGGTCTTTTAGGATTCCGGTAATGGTATAAGTTATGGCAGCTGAATTTTCGTCATTACGGATATCAATGGTTTGACCAATTACATTTTCTGTAGAAAAGTATTTGAGGGCTAGCTTTTGAGTAAGAATAACGGAGTTAGGCTCCACCAAGGCATTGCTACGGTCCCCTTGCAATAACTCGAAATCAAAAACTTCAAAAATGGCTTGGTCTGTTGTAAAAGCATAATCAGGTTTGAATATTTCTTCACCAACTTCCAGGTATTTTCGATTTTTATTTTGCAGCCGGACGAGTTGCGTCACCTCAGGCACTTCTTCAGGTAAGTCATTGATCCAATCACCGGGAACCCTTGCCCAATGGTTTTTGAAGCTGTTGCCTTGTTTGTTGAAATAAGTCATCCGATATATGCGGTCTGACTTCTGATGAAAGTTTTCATAATTGGTTTCATGGTGCAGGTAAATACCAATTAAGATAATGGATACAAAGGCTAGTGTAAGTCCAATTAGGTTTAAACTGGCATACCACTTATGTTTTAAAAAACTCCGGGAAATGGTCTTTAAGTAGTTCTTAATCATGTCGGGTTGTATAAGAGCTTGTGAAATTGTTTTTCTACCAAAAAAATAAGGACGTAGATAGCGAATAGCCTGCCATTTGAAAGCACGTTTAGCTTGAATCTCTCCACTTTTCAAGGCTTTATCATTATACCATTCATATAGATCGCCCTCGATTTCATCTAAAAAGTGCTCTGCGCAAAACCAATTGATCAAACGCATCCAACCAGCAGGTGGCTCGTAAATTGGTGGCTTTTCAGGCATCACTTAAAATTGAGGTTGAAGTTAACCGGGGCGATTTTATCCCAAAGACCTTGGCGAAGGTCTCTTGCTTTTTCTAAAGCAATTCTGCCAGCAGTAGTAACTTGGTATAATTTTTTTCGCCGGCCTCCACGTTTTGCAGATTTTTCGCCCAGCTGAGCTTCTAAGAACCCTTTATCCTGTAAGCGATTACAAGCGGCGTGAACCGCTCCCAAATTAATGGGGCGTTGACTGTGTGCCTCTAATGCTTGTTGGATAGCTAAGCCATAAGCTTCTGGCGCTAAGCCAGCAATACACAACAAGACCAATTCTTCAAATTCACCTAGATAGGTACCTTTCATTTTCAAGTCAAGTTTATTTATTCTGTAAATGTATATTAAATAAATGACTCCACTTTCATTTATTCTATAAATGTATAAAATATCTAGAAAAGCAGCGTATTTAGTTGTTAGTGCTCTAGGATTGGGTAATGCATCAAATGTAAGGCTGTGCTCAAAAAAAATAACAAACAATTGCGAT
>CAXIDD010000034.1:0-16296 GCA_964021975.1 uncultured Saprospirales bacterium
TCCTGGTCAAAAACTATTCTAACCCACCAAAAAAAATATAATCCGCATCTTAGGCATGTAACGTGTTTTATAGTCATATGTCTAAATAAATAGCTATGCGGCGTCATTTTCTTTTAGTCAATCTTTTTTTAGGTTCAATTTTCAGTTTATCTGCTCAAGTTTTAGAGGATACCACTGCTCGGTTGAACTACTGGTTTCAGGAGGCTTCCCAATTAATAGAAAACTATCAGTTTGATGCGGCCTTACAGCCCTTGGCAACCTGCTATCATTATGCGCCAAAAAATGTCGACTACCTTTTAAAAACAGCCTATTGTCACCAACAATTAGGACGGTATCGGGATGCTAAGATTTATTATAATGAGGTGCTTAAACAAGACTCTACTCATGCCCGAGCCCTAAGTGCCCACGCTAGTATTGCGACTCGAGAGGCTAATTATCGAGCTGCTCAAGCCTACTATACGCAATTGATCAAATTAGATTCTACCAATAGCTATTATTATAAACAAGCTGCCTATACGGCACTTCGCAGAAATGATGCCTTTTCGGCTATCCGATTGTTCTTAGAGGCACACCGCCTCAATTCAAGTGACCTCGAAGTCATTGACCAGTTGGTAGACCTGTATATTGCCTTAGAAGACTTACCATCTGCCGAGCAACTTTTAAGGAAAGGACTAAATCATGATCAAGAAAACATCAAATTATTGCGAAATAAGGCTCGAATTCATCAGAAAAAACAGGAATATGAAGAAGTAGTAGCAACAGTCAATCAAATTATGGAGAAAGGAGATACCGCAGATTACTATCAAACAATTCTGGGAGTAGCTTATATCAAACTAGACAGTGTTGATCAGGGAGTCTTTCACTTAGAAAAAATAGTAAGTCGGGACAAAGCTGATGATCGGATCTTTCACTACTTAGGCTTGGCTTATTTCCAAAAAGAAGTTTATGATAGCAGCCAGACTTATTTTGAGTTAGCTATTGAAGCTGGTGTTTCAAGTAAAATGGATGCCTATCATGGAGACCTAGCGATCTTACTCGACAAACAAAAACAGTACCGTCCAGCGATTAAGCATTATAAAAAAGCTTTAGAATATAATCGAACGCCCGACTATGTTTTTCAATTGGGGCACCTTTCAGATTCCTATTATAAGGACAAAAAGATTGCCTTAAAGCTCTACGAAGAATACCTCAATACCAAGGACAAAAAATATCGACAGTTCGCCAGTAGTAGGGTCGAGCAATTGAAAGAATACCTGCATTTTCAATCGAATTAATACTTTTTAAAAACTACTTGTAGGTCTCAGTGTTTAGAAAGAAATACTGTGATTTATGCGACAAAATCTGCTGTTGATTCATGGAAATGGCGGGGCTAATGCTCGTTTTCAATTGATGCTCGCCCACGCAGGTACCCAATCTCCGGAATTGCGTATCCACCTTCCATTATTACCAGGTTTCGAAGGTCGGCCTTTACCTCCTCAGACAGATACCTGGGCCCTTTTTGTGGAGGCGCTAGGAACAGTAGTGGCTTCTGCTCCAGATGAGCAATGGATTCTTTACGGCCACGGAATTGGTGGCTCCATGCTGCTAGAATGGGCTGCTCGAGACTGGATATTACCCAATGGAAACACTTTTCGACCCCATCAAGTGATCATGCATAGCATTATTGGAGCCTCCCTACAGGCAAGATGGTTTCCCAAATTGATGAAGTGGTATCCTATGCGCCGATTTATCCATTGGTTAATTTATCAGCCAGTACTACGGCCACGTTGGGAAAAACGTTTATTTTTGGAACCAGAAAGTATTCCGGTAGCGCTGCGGACGCGATTTTTTGAAGATTACCGTGCTTGTGCAGCCTTTGAAGTATTATTTGATCTGATTACACCAGCCTGGTATCAAAAAGTACAGCGCAAAACTCAGAACGAATCTTTTTACTTCCTTTGGGGTGGACAAGAAAGAGTTGTGGCTGCTAATTTTTTGGACTATTGGCGGAACGATTATCCGGATGCACAGTTTGAAGTAGTAGAGCAGTGGGATCATTTCCCCATGCTGGAAACTCCAAAAGCATTTTACAATAAACTAATGGACATTATCCAAACGAATGAGTAAATATTCCCAATTAGTTAAAATACAAGAATTGGGGCTGCCAACGCCCAAATTAAAAAGCCTCAAATGGAGCGATTTTAAAGCGGGTGTCCTTCCTGTTGAAGATCTGCGTTTTCCCTTAGCGGTACGTTCGACGTATTCAGAAGAAGATGGGGAAACCAAAAGTTATGCGGGCAATTTCGAAACACGCTTACAAGTTGAAGAAAAAGACTTGTCAGCTGCTGTGCAAGCAGTGTTTGCCTCTTATCCAAGTCCCGACCAGCAAATAGTGCTCTTGCAAGAGATGATTCAACCAGATTATAGTGGTGTGCTATTCGCTTTCCGCAAAGGGATCTGGAAAATAGAAATGGCCGAAGGCTTAGGCGAAAATGTGGTAGGTGGAAAAATGGATACCGAGTTACTTTTCCTACCAAAGTTCTCCAAGTGGGACCAAGCCTGGGCTCATTTACTACTACCTTGGAAGGTAGGACCGTTTTTAAATAAAAAATCGAAAAAATCCCTTTTACAACTATCCGTACAGACTCAGACTTTACTCCAGGCATTTCCGAAGGCAAAGCATGGATTAGATATTGAATTTTCTATTGTCCAAGGGAAGCTTTATTTCTTACAAGCCCGGCCAATCACGACACCCAATGAAGCGGAACAAGTATTAACTAGTGCGAATCATAAAGAGATCCTTCCGCCCCAACCATCCCCTTTGATGACGGATGTGATTAGTACCGCGGGACCAGCACTGTTTGACTTTTATAAAAAATTAGATCCTTCTTTACCAGATTATGCTTTTCTAGTAGAAGCAGAAGGAATGCCCTGGATCAATTTATCCGCACTATTAGATACGATGGTGCATTGGGGATTACCAACGGGCTTAGTTGCGAATTCTGTTGGAGCGGTAGATTTTTATCAAGTAGGACTAAGACCTTGGCGCATGCTCAAGAAACTTCCTGTTTTTTTTAAATTGGGTCGTCAGCAGCGTGGGGTACCTCGAAAAGTTAAAGATTGGGTAAATGCCAAACGCAATTTACTCCGCATCAACCGGATGGAAAGAGAACTCCTCTGGCAATCTGACCCAATGGTAGCATTAGATGCCTGGGTAAACGATTTTAGTCAATTCTACATAGAGTTGGTTACTCAGATGCAATTGTTAACTGGTGCTATGTCTGGACCAGTCGCCTTACTTAATAAATTGGGGCTAATGGATAAAATGGCTACCCATTTAAGTCAGCGAAGTGCGAGTACTGATTATTTTCAGGCCTTCCAAGATCTTAAAAAAGGATTGATCACTAAAGAAAGTTTTTTACGTCAATTTGGCCACCGGGGGTTTTATGAATCAGATATCGGCCAAGTGCGCTTCTGGGAGTACAGTGAGGGAGATTGGATGACGCTTTTACAGGCTGGACAGCGGGATTTTACTACGGAAAATTCTAGCCACAAAAAAAGAAAAACAACACCCTTTTATTTAAAACCAGTTGTACAATTAATTCATACCCGAGAATGGATTCGGCATATGAGTATGCGTTTTTTCTGGCTACTAAGAGAAGAGTTAATGGGGCAAACCCAGCAAAAGATGGGAGCAGATTTTCAACCCTGGGACTATCGACCTGATGATTTGAAACGCCTACTAGAAGGAGAGTTGCTGCTCAGTCAGATCCCTGCTTACCCAACACCGAGTGGATGGGATATGGATACCTTCCTTTGCAATCAGCATGGTCGAAGGATTCCTCTGGAAGAAAGTGATCAGGTGCAGAAAAATGGCATTGGTATTTATCCAGGCATTGTGAAAGGACAAGTATGGCGGGTTTCTTCCGCTTCGATTGATCAAATTGAAATACCTCCTTATGAGCAGATTATCTTAGTTGCCGATGCTTTAGATCCTGGCTGGATCCCATTTTTTACAGAAGTAGACGGAGTAGCTTCATATATAGGCGGGCTCCTCTCTCATGCTTCCATTATTTTGCGAGAAGCAGGTATACCCGCGGTAACTCAACTGCCTAAACATTTAGACTTACAAGAGGGAGAGTGGATAGAAATTGACGGAAAAACAGGCGTTTTACGTCGATTGGAAGAGGTCGGTAATCAAAAAGTCACAAATTAGTTAGAACTAGTTTTTTGAACTAAAATTCCTGTATATTTGTGATCCATTTCAAGAATTGGAGTGCGACATATACAATTCCGGTAGATATTGGTCTACAGAAGAGTGAACCGGAAAACAACTACAAGATAAAAGGAGATGAAGAATATTCGTAATTTTTGCGTAATCGCCCATATTGATCACGGTAAGAGTACCTTGTCTGATCGCTTATTGGAATATACGAAAACGATTGATGAGCGTACGATGACCAATCAGGCCTTGGATGATATGGACATTGAGCGTGAACGTGGGATCACCATCAAGAGTCATGCAATCCAGCTTTATTACAATAGTCCAGATGGAGAAGTATATACCCTTAACTTAATCGATACTCCGGGACACGTTGATTTTTCTTACGAAGTGTCTCGTTCGATTGCGGCTTGTGAGGGGGCTTTACTTTTGGTGGATGCAAGTCAAGGGGTCCAAGCCCAAACCATCTCTAATCTTTACTTAGCTATTGAACATGACCTAGAGATTATTCCGGTCCTCAACAAAGTTGATATGGAATCGGCGATGGTAGATGAAATGTCTGACCAGATTATTGATTTAATAGGTTGTGAAAAAGAGGACATCATCCTGGCGAGTGGTAAAACAGGCCTGGGGGTTCCAGAATTACTGGAAGCTATTGTAGCACGTATTCCCGCTCCATCTGGAGATCCGGAAGCACCACTGCAAGCTTTAATTTTTGATTCTGTTTTTAATCAGTTTAGAGGTGTCATTGCCTACTTTCGAATTTTTAATGGCACTTTACGTAAGAATGATGAGGTGCGGTTCTTTCATACAGGCAAAGAATACGGTGCGGATGAAATTGGTATTCTACAGTTAGATCAAATGCCTAGAAAAGAATTAGCTGCTGGTGACGTAGGCTACATCATTACAGGCGTAAAAGATTCAAAAGATATTAAAGTAGGGGATACACTTACCCATAAAGAAAATATTACTGATACACCGATCGTAGGTTTTGAGGATGTGAAGCCAATGGTCTTTGCAGGTATTTTTCCGATTGAAAATGAGGATTACGAAGATCTGCGAGATAGTTTGGAAAAATTACAACTCAACGATGCTTCACTGGTCTTCGAGCCTGAAACTTCGATTGCATTAGGCTTTGGTTTCCGTTGTGGCTTCTTAGGGATGCTGCATTTAGAAATCATCCAAGAACGCTTGTCTCGGGAATATGACATGGAAGTCATTACGACGATTCCAAACGTATCTTACTTTGCCTATACAAAAAAAGATGCCAAGTTAACCGTTCGTACACCAGCAGATCTACCAGAACCGACTATCTTGGATCGAGTAGAAGAACCTTATATTATTGCTCAGATTATCACGGCACCAGAATACATTGGAGGAATTATGAACCTGTGTATGGAAAAACGTGGTACGCTTACTCAACAACATTATTTAACGCAAGATCGAGTAGAACTGACCTTTGATTTGCCATTGGCAGAAATAGTCTTTGACTTTTATGATCGCTTGAAATCTATTTCGAGAGGATATGCTTCTTTTGATTACTCGCCCAACGAGTATAGATCCTCTGATTTAGTGAAGTTGGATATTATGCTGAATGGTGAAGCAGTGGATGCCCTATCTGCACTGGTACACCGAGATAAAGCGGCGGCTTTTGGTCGTCAGATATGTAAGCGTCTCAAAGACCTTTTACCTCGTCAGCAGTTTATGATTGCGATTCAAGCTTCTGTTGGTGCAAAAATTATTGCTCGGGAAACCATCTCCGCCCTGCGGAAAGATGTAACAGCTAAATGTTATGGTGGAGATATCTCTCGGAAACGTAAATTGCTAGAGAAGCAAAAGAAAGGAAAGAAGAAAATGCGCCAGATCGGAAGTGTAGAGGTGCCACAAAAAGCCTTTTTGGATGTACTGAAACTAGATTAATTATTCTGTACAGACCTTGCACTGCAACGTCTCCACCATCCACCATCCTTCTGAAAATAAATAGAACCGCTGCACTGCAACGGTTCTATTGTTGGTTTTTCGATTGGTTCGGATTTAACGAGCTCCAATCTGGGAGGAAGTAATTTCTTTTTTTAACAAAGCTCTTTTCAACGTAAAATTTTTCTCTAAGTTCTTTTTATCCGTCTCATTTTTCGAGATCCTTAAAACTTAAAATCTTCTACCTGTCTTTGCTGTTAATGAATTTCCTGCGATGATTACTCCGCCTCCAATAATAAATGCTGCTAACGCAATGTAAAGTACAAGCATGGTAGATGATGTATTTAGTGATAAAATAAATGACAATTTAGTCCTTAACGAACTAACTCTTTTATTGGATACTAATGGGAATAACTATAATATTTTTTTGAATATATGCTCTTAAACAGAGCAAGCACTAAGAAAATAGTGTTATGGATATGTATTAATGGGAATACTTTTTCTTTGGATGCCACTAATATGGTGAAAATTCGCTAAAGCAAAAAATATTTGCCTAAAAAAATAGACTTTATCCGAAATCTTGTCGAATAAAGTCTATTTTTTATAGCTACACTGTGTTTTACAAGGCTATTTTATAGCTAACCTAGCCTTTCCCCAGTGGAGAATTAACGTATAACTGAGCTACATTAGGATGCTCACTACCCCCTTTAGGTTCTAAAGTGATATTTAAACTTTCCGCATTTGCGATGTAGCTAATTTGTTGTAAATCTTTAGTTTGATAATCTAGGAGTCCAACAGAAATCATTTCTCCTTCTACATCCGCCCATATTTGATATTGCTTATCTTTTGCTGGCTCTGGAAGCTGAGAAGCAAAGAAATAAGCCGATTCTTTATCTTCATTCCAATAGACAACGGCTTCGGATTCTGGTGAAATTTCGGTCCCTTTTAATAAAACCGGTTGAGTATGCGTATCGCTGATGAATGCATAAATAGTTTGACTAGCTTCTAAGCGATCATTACGTTCATTACAAGATGCTAGAGCTGTTTGTTGTTGACGAATTTCTCGATTAGCCAGGTTGTTTTGATGACCTTTATAAAGATACCCCAAAGTCAGTGCGATCAGTGCTGCATAAGACAACCACTTGCTCCAAGAAATCCGAGTTGAAAACTGCTCTCCTGAGGATTTTTCAAAAGAAGGGGCAGAAGGCTCATCAATATCTTCCAAAATCTTATTCTTTAAACCAGAAGGTGGTTGTATAGCGTATTGCTGGGCATAATTCTCTAGAGCAGATTGCATGGCTTTAAGCTCTTCTCCTAATTCAGGGAAAGCTTTCAAGTGCTGTTCAACAATCTTACCCTCCTCACTATCGGTCAACCCTAGTGCGTATTGTTCTAATAAACCTGTTCTTAAAAATTGTTCTTTATTCATGGTTCTATTTGACTCTTATCAATAAACTCAATCCACGTTGCTTTGTTTACCGCTTAAGTGCTAATTATAGGCAAAAGCGGTAAATATTGCTCGATCATTAAATAAAACACGATGGTCAAAGTCGCCCGATCACTTAAGAATAATTTTCTTAATTCTCTTAGACCAATCCGTACCCTGGATTTTACTGTGCCTAGAGGTATATTTAAATGATCTGTGACTTCTTGCTGTGTATATCCCTGGAAATAGATCAACTCAATAATTTCTCGGTATTTATCTTCTAATTTGACAACTTCTTGTTGTAGCCCAATGTGATCTGGCTTTTGCTCACAACTCCACCGCTTATTATCATATACGGTTTGATCAATGGTATGGATCTTACTCTGTCTTCTATAATTTGCAGATCGGGTCTTGTCGATAGCTGTATTTCTACAAATGTTGAGCATCCAGGTAAATAAGGTACCTTTAGTGTTATCATATTTGTGTCCATTCTTCCAAATTTTCACAAAAGACTCCTGCAAAACATCCTGAGCTATTGCTTCCTGTTGGACAATCCGCAGTACAATACCATAAAGGGTATCACTGTACTGATCATACAACTCACTAATCACACTTTTATCTTGTGATTGTAGTCGAATGATTAAATGTTGATTAGAACTTTTCATTGCTTCTTAGGATATAACTCGTTGAATTGTAAGCGAAACAAGCCTTTATTAGAAAAGTTTAGAACTCTTTTGCATTTGCCTCGAAAAAGGCACTTTCTGAAGGGTTGAGTGAAAATAAATTCAAGAAAAAATAATGTCCATGATCCAAATGGTTTTTTGTCTCGTATGTCTAGCAAATTTAAAATTTTAAAAAACTGTTATTATGAAAAAGATTCAAAATTTGTTTTTCCTTTTAGTACTTACTTTAGTTGCAACTAACTTCGTAACGGCACAATCCATGACTGCTGAAATGACAAAAGAGGTAACTACTAATGACAAAGATATTGTTGACATTGCCCTAAGTTCTGATGATCACACCACTTTAGTTGCTGCTTTAAAAGCGGCTGGTTTGGTATCAGCATTACAAGCAGATGGACCATTCACCGTTTTTGCACCAACCAATGCTGCTTTTGAAGCATTACCAGAAGGAACTGTTGCTACTTTATTGAAGCCAGAGAACAAAGAAACGCTTACAAACATCCTGACTTACCACGTTGTCGCGGGTAATATTGATGCAGCTGCAGTAGTTAAAGCCATTAAAGATGGTAATGGTACGGCTACCTTGACTGCCTTGAATGGTGGAAAAATTGAAGCTTACCTTGAAGATGGAAAAGTATTCTTAAAAGATGAGAATGGTGGTACTTCACAAGTGATGGTTACTGATTTGAAAGGAAACAATGGCGTAATCCACGTAGTTGGAGCGGTAGTTTTACCAAAATCATAGTTTTATTTTAGTAAGAAATCACCATACATAAAAATCACCTGCTAATAAAACAACCACTTTTAAGAATAGGTGCTGTGGCCTTTTGGTCGCAGCACCTATTGTTTTTTAAGTTTAGATCTAAACAACTTCAATCGTTTCTTTGATAAAGTTCGCTGGTATTGGTTTACCTTTGCAGACTAATTCTATAATATGCAATTCAAACTAGATAGATTAAAATACACAGATTCAGGTAATTTTTTCTTGATCGCTGGCCCCTGTGCCATAGAAGGAGAGACCATCGCAATGCAAATTGCCGAACAAGTGGTCGGTATTTGCGATCGGCTAAAGATCCCTTATGTTTTTAAAGGTTCTTATCGTAAAGCAAATCGCTCTCGTCTAGATTCTTTTACAGGAATCGGGGATGAGAAATCGCTTAAAATTTTACGTAAAGTTGCCGAAACTTTTGATGTGCCAGTCACAACTGATATCCATTCAGACCAAGAAGCAGCTATGGCTGCTGAGTATGTAGACATCCTTCAAATTCCTGCTTTTTTATGCAGACAAACTTCGTTGCTGGTAGCAGCAGCCGAGACGGGGAAGGTTGTTAATATCAAGAAAGGACAATTTATGGGGGCTGAACCCATGCACTATGCCGTAAATAAAGTTCGGGAGTCTGGTAATGATCGAGTACTTTTGACGGAGCGGGGTACTACCTTTGGTTACCAGGATTTAGTAGTTGATTATCGAGGTATTCCAGTCATGCAAAAATATGCACCCGTTATATTAGATTGTACGCATTCGCTCCAACAGCCCAATCAAAGTTCGGGCGTCACCGGTGGTAAACCTGCCTTGATTGAGACCGTTGCAAAAGCAGGTGTAGCCGTTGGAGTGGATGGTTTATTTATGGAAACGCATCCCAATCCAGCAGAAGCCAAATCAGATGGTGCGAATATGTTGCCCCTAGATCAACTGGAAGGCTTATTGGAACGTTTAGTTCGTATTAGAAAAGCGACGCAAATGTTTTAACATATGCAAGAAGTAGAAATCAAATTATTACCCAAAGAAGCACTGGATTCCGAGCTAGTAGAGCAGCGGGTACTTCAAGCGTTGAAGTGGCCAAAATCTGAGCTGGGAAGGATCGTTCCACTGCGTCGTTCCATCGATGCCAGGGGCCGTCCTAAGGTCTTATTGCGAGTAGCGGTTTATCATAAAAATGATGAATATGAACCAGAGCCACTGATCTTAGATACCTTTCAAGATGTATCAGAAAGACCCGAAGTGATTGTGGTGGGCGCAGGCCCCGCCGGTTATTTTGCTGCATTAGAATTGATTGAATTAGGCTGGAAACCGATTGTGATGGATCGGGGCAAAGACGTGCGATCTCGTCGTCGTGACTTACGGGCTATTCAACAATTCGGAGAAGTAAACCCACATTCCAATTATTGTTTTGGAGAGGGTGGAGCTGGTACTTATTCAGACGGAAAGTTGTATACCCGTTCTCATAAAAGAGGCTCTATTTATAAAGCATTGCGTTTGTTGGTGGAGCATGGTGCCCAGTCAGATATTTTGGTAGAAGCACATCCGCACATTGGCTCCAATAAGCTACCCAAAATTGTAGCCAATATTCGAGAGACTATTTTAAATTATGGTGGGGAAATCCACTTTGATACGTTTGTAGAAGACTTCATTATTGAAAAAGGCCAAATGAAAGGCGTGGTTTATAATGAAGGCCACCGTAGAGAAGGCAAAGCGGTGATTTTAGCTACGGGGCATTCTGCCCGCGATATTTATGAACTACTTTTACGCCGAAATATTCGGATTGAGGCCAAACCTTTTGCACTAGGTGTACGGATTGAGCATTCTCAGCAATTGGTTGATCAGGTGCAATACCGTCAAAAACCCCGGGAAGCAGCCTTGCCGGCAGCTAGTTATAAGTTAGTAACACAGGTAAAAGATCGTGGGGTCTTTTCATTTTGTATGTGTCCGGGCGGTTTGATTGTCCCTGCGGCCACCGCACCGGGCGAAATAGTAGTAAATGGCATGTCTATGTCTCGACGAGACTCGGCCTATGCCAATTCTGGTACAGTTGTGGCCGTTGAATTAGAAGACTTGGCCAAACTACGGCAAAAGCATGGAGTCCTTGCAGGTATGGCCTTACAGCAGCAAGTAGAGCGAGCAATGTTTGATTTTGGAGATGGTAGTCAGAAAGGACCCGCTCAGCGTTTATTGGATTTTGTACAAGGTAAAATATCTAAAACTTTACCAGATTCTTCCTACATTCCAGGCTTAAGTGCTGCACCTTTACACGAGTTGCTGCCCAGTTTTATTTACGAGCGCTTGCAACAAGGTATAAAAGACTTTGGACGTAAAATGAAAGGCTATTATACCAATGATGCCGTTGTGGTTGGAACTGAAAGTCGGACCAGCTCGCCGGTTCGGATTCCTAGAGATCGGACGACCTATATGCACGAAGATATGGATGGTTTTTTTCCAGCCGGAGAAGGTGCCGGATACGCTGGTGGAATTATTTCTGCCGCCATGGATGGCCAAAACGTAGCTAAAGCCGTAGATCGATTTTTAAACCAATAAAGAGACTGCCAAATCATCAACCAATAAAACTACTAAACTAAAATGAAGCATTTATTAGACTTGTTAGGCAGAATATTTATTGCGATGATCTTCCTTTTCGAAGCGTATGATTCCATTTGGTACGCAGAGGAAAACAAAGCGAAAATGACGGAGTATGGCCTGACTTGGCGACAAGATCTGCTTTTGTACGGGGCTATCTTCCTTTTGGTAGTCGGAGGTATACTTTTATTGATTGGTTACCGAGTCAAATTGGGTGCAATTATGCTCTTAGCATATTGGGTGCCAGTGACCTTCATTGTCCATTCTTTTTGGAATGATCCAGAGGACCTTAGGCGCATTCAATCTATCCTTTTCATGCGGAACCTAGGAATTGTCGGTGGGTTGTTGTTTGTCTACGTTAATGGCAGTGGAAAATATAGCATTAGGAGACTCTTTGCTACTTCTAAAGTGCCAGGTACTTAGGTATATAATGGCATCTACTGGCCAATTATTTTAAAACAGAATTAGCAGAATTTTTGAATTAGCAGAATTCACTGTACTCCTAGGCTTACTGCATATTTGTACTTATAGATCTTGATGCATGGATAACATCCAGACCATGCACCTACTAAATTCTGAAACCTGCCTTCCGGCGGTTAGCAGGCAGGATCCTTTAATTCTGGTAATCCTGTTTCTATATGCTTGGGTCTAAAACGCATTGGAAACTTAAGTTGAGAACGTTAATACATAGCCTACGCTTCCATGTTATTATACTAAACCATATCATTTGGCCTAACCCACTCGTCGAATTCCTCGGCAGTAAGCATACCTAACTCAACAGCTACTTGTTTCAAGGTTTTATCTTCTTTATAAGCTGTTTTAGCTATGGTCGCAGCATTGTCGTAACCAATTTTGGTGTTCAAAGCTGTAACCAGCATCAAAGAATTATTAAGGTGCTCTTTGATCCGACTATGATTAGGTTCGATCCCTTTAGCACAGTGGTCATTAAAGCTGTTACAAGCATCGGCAATTAGGCGAGCAGAAGTTAAGAAGTTGAAAATCATCATAGGTTTGAAGACATTCAGCTCAAAGTGTCCAGTCATACCACCGATATTGATGGCTACATCATTCCCTACCACTTGAGCCATAGCCATGGTTAAGGCTTCGGATTGTGTAGGATTTACTTTCCCCGGCATGATTGAAGAACCAGGCTCATTGGCTGGGATTATCAATTCACCGATACCGGAGCGTGGGCCAGAGGCCAGCATTCGGATGTCATTACCAATCTTCATCAACGAACAAGCAACCGTTTTCAAAGCACCGTGCGCTTCTACGATGGCATCGTGGGCAGCTAGGGCTTCAAATTTATTTTCAGCACTGACAAAAGGTAAGCCAGAAAGCTCAGCGATTTTGGCAGCTACATTCTCAGAATATCCTTCAGGTGTATTGAGTCCCGTACCAACGGCCGTGCCACCTAAGGCTAGCTCAGAAAGGTGGGCAAAGCTATTTTTGATCGCTCGGATACCATGATCTATTTGAGAAACATAACCCGATAGTTCTTGTCCAACGGTGACCGGTGTGGCATCCATGAAGTGGGTACGACCGATTTTTACAACATCCATAAAAGCGACTGACTTTTCCTGCAAAGTTGCTTTCAACGCTTCTAAAGCTGGCAAAGTACGATTCACTAACATTTGATAAGCAGCGATGTGCATAGCTGTTGGAAAAGTATCATTAGAAGACTGTGATTTATTGACATCATCATTAGGATGCAAAAACTTATCTTCATCTAACAAGGTACCACCGTGGATAACGTGTCCGCGATTAGCGATCACTTCATTGACGTTCATGTTACTCTGTGTACCAGAGCCCGTTTGCCAAACGACCAAAGGAAATTGATCATCCAATTGATTGGCCAGGATTTCCTCACAAACTCTGGCGATGAGATTTGCTTTCTCTTCGGCCAAAACGCCTGCTTCCATATTGGTCATGGCCGCTGCTTTCTTCAAAATAGCAAAGGCTGCGATCACTTCTTGAGGCATTTGATGGCCACCAATTTTAAAGTTTTGGGAAGATCGCTGGGTCTGTGCGCCCCAATATTTGTCTGCAGGTACGTCAATGTATCCGATACTATCTTTTTCTTTTCTAAAAGTCATATTGTTGGGTTGTTTTTATTTATTTAATAGGCTTAAGTAGCCAATTGTTGTGTTTTATTTTTGAATAAAATAGTGTTAATGTAGACCTCAAAAGTAATAAATCTTAGTAAGAATAAAGATCATAGGCTCTACTTGAATTGGAAATCTCTAAATCTAAGTAAACCACAAATTTAGATCTAATTCTTCGCTTTAAGTATACCGTTTGTTTCCCATATCTTATGATTCTTATCACTATTTGCAGAAAAATAATTGATTGATTTTATAGCCCATGATAAATTTCCAAGTAGGTTTTTTGTTCTAAAAAATCTACTTTTTTTACCATTCAGAACAAAATAGCTACCATTCAGAACATAAGGCGTCTAATTCTAGGCTGCGAGTGGAACCTTTTTTACTTTTTTCAAATAAAGACACATAATGATTTAGAAAGAGTTTTTTTAAAGCACTCTCACGGATAAGACTACCAAAGAATACACTTTCATTATTTATTTACAAACCCAAAATGTTTAAGATGAACAAATTATTTACTTTATTATTTTTTCTAAGCTTAGGCCTTACCAGTCTGCAGGCTCAACTTGAGACGGCTTACTTAAAAACCTATGATGATAATTTTATCGATACTGTAGGTAGAGGAGAGGATCTCATCCGCTTGAGTAATGGTAATTTTGCTTTGGCTAGTCGCAAAAATTCAAATGGGATTGAGAATAATGTCGCCAGCGTTGACATTTTTAATAGTCAATTAGAATTATTGCATTCCATTAGTACAGATGGAGGCGGGAGTACTACCGCACTTACCATCAAAATAGCAGAAGCCCCCGACAGTACAATTTGGATTGCTTACAGATCTACGACTACTGCTCTCGATAAGCGTAATGATGACAAAACTCGTATTGTACAGTTCTCATCCAATTTGGATGCGGTACTACAAGATGTTGAATTGGATCTATACCCAGGTGTTTTTGAGTACCCTATTAGTATGTTAATTGAAGGAGATCAGTTGATTCTGTTAATTAATGGTGCAGCCTTTGACGAAAATCGTGGCTTTAATATTAATGCCTATTCCTTATTTGATTTTGATACTCGGGATTTGACCATAGATCAACGGAGAGATGATGTATTCCCTCGGAATAGTAGAATTAATAATACTTTGTCTACAATTAACTTAGTGGAACCGGGGAAAATAGGTGCGGGTATTCTTACTAGAGATTCCGCTACTTTTGCCATAACGGGTTTTATATTAAAAGAGGTCGACCTATCCGATTTTTCTATGGATGAGGAATTCTTTATAGAAGAGTTGGGTAATTTTAGCACTTCTTTAGATCTGGCTTATGTGCCAGGCGTAGATGCCTATGCCATTACCAGTGCAAGCTTTGATACCTATTTGATCAAGCGTGGTACTGGAATTAATCCAACGATCGATACGATATCTGTTCCAGCTGGAGTGCGAGGGGATCGTTCTTCTTCGCGTTTGACATTTCGAGACAGTACACTTTATGTATTTGGACGCAATGCTTATCAAATTGACTTTGCTAATGATACCGTAAGTAATGTCGCAACTATTGAAGGCTTTAATAATAACGCTTTTAGATTGTATGAAATCGATGATGAAAAGAATATTATAAATGTCAATACTTTTCCTAGTGCCAGACAAGGTTTGAGAGTACTTCTTTTTGCAGATTCTGTATCCGCATTTACGGATACCTTGGATATCGTGTCGCCGCTTTCTGGGGCTGGAGTTTCACAGTATTTCGCTGTTTCTCTTATTCCTAGTCTATCTGACACGCTGCCTCCGTTCTTCGCTATTGGGCAGGCTGGGCAAGTAGGATCAAGAGGCCAAACAAATGGCTACGAAATAGTAGACTCTGAAACAGGCGATCTCACCGGTCAAACTTACAGTACAGGAGATATCGAATTTTGGGACAATGAAGATTTCTTAGACCCTTTGATTTATCCTTTAATTCCGGCTGGTGATACCTATCTGACGGTTGTTAATGAATCCGATAATTTTACCGTCTTTAAATTTAACGATAGTCTACAGGCCCAACAACCTTCATCATCTGGCTTTGGTAGAATACAATTTGACCCGAGACCAAGTAACGTTAATAGGGATGCCAAAATAGCAGCTACTAGTTATGGCCTGTTGGGAATAACAATGGGTGAAAGACGAGATGAGAATTTTAACTCCACTTTTAAACCTTATCTATTTGCAGCGGACACTAATTTTGTAACTCAGTTGGCATTGACAGTAGATACGCTTAGCTTTTATGGATTTGGGGTGCCAGCACTGGTGGTAGACAGTTTAGATCGTCCCTATTTTGCTAGTCCTGGAGGAGTTGCTTTCAATCAATCAGATTCTATTCATGTGCTAGGACACCAGGCAGATGGATCGGTTCGGTTTGCTACTTCGATCGGCCTATCCGGAGGACAATTTGCAGCAATTGGGGACTTAGAATTTAATAGTGATCAGACAGAGTTATTACTTAGCGGAACATATCGAGACACAACTACTCAAAACACTTTTGGCTTTTTAGTGCGTATCGCTGTAGCTGATGGTAGTGTGCAGGAGTTGACTAGCTATAATCCTGTGGACCTTGGGTACAGTGCAACTGCAGATTTGGTTTCTC
>CAXIDD010000035.1:0-16158 GCA_964021975.1 uncultured Saprospirales bacterium
AACCAAAGGGAAATAAAGGTTCCTTTTCTAGGTATCGATACGTCCTATTTTTCATGTCGTAATTAGCATACGGAGGCAGATCTTCGATGGATTTTACAAAAGTAACCGGCAATTTTCCGGAAGGATTCGTTTTCCCGAAAAGGGTATTGCCAATGGCTAAACCACCTTGTTCGCCAGGATACCAAGCATAGAGTAGGGCATCTGCCATTTCATAGACCTCTGGACAAGAGATGGCACTGCCACCCGTAATGACCACTACTAATTTATTAGCTTTTTCGCGGATAACCTTTAAGAAATCAATCTGACTTTGTGGTAAAGTAATCGATTTGCGGTCTCCCAAATTGCGAGACATAATCGATTCGCCTTCTTCTCCTTCGATCAATTGCGAAAGCCCTAAACAAGCAATCGTTACATCAGACTCCGCAGCTGTTTCTGAAAACCAATCAATCGGATTCCGATTAGGTTCATCCAAAAGGGCCCCTTGTACATACTGGACCGCTGTGTTTGGTGCTGTATTAGCGACTACACCTTCCAGAATAGTCTTTAAGTCTTCACTAACTCCATAATAATTGGCTAGCAAGGCTTGAACGTGGGCGGCCGTAGGACCGGTTACAAAGACCCCCTTTACATTAGGATCAATAGGTAGGGTGTTGTTTTTATTTTTGAGCAAAACCAAGGACTTTTCAGCCGCTTCCAGGCTCAACTTTACATGATCCGGATGACGAATCCAATCTGATCCGATGGTATCATAAGGCACCATCCCAGGTGGATCAAAAAGCCCTAATTTGAAGCGAGTAGGTAATAGTTGCCGGAGGTTTTCATCAATGGTCGCTTCGGTAGTGAGTCCTTGTTCTACTGATTTGACCAATTCTGGATAAGTACTTCCACAATTCAGATTAGTACCAGCGTTGAGGGCCATCGCAGCTGCTTCTGCGGGTGTTTCTACTAGTTTATGACCTTGATAAAGATCTACTAAAGCCCAGCAATCAGAAACATAATAACCATCAAAGCCCCATTGGTCTCTTAGGACTTCTTGCATTAAATAAGGGTGTGCACAACAGGGATCTCCATTGGTCCGATTATATGCACCCATGACGCCTTCTACCTTGGCTTCTTTTACCAATGCTTCAAAAGCAGGTAAATAAGTTTCCCATAGGTCTTTTTGACTGGTTTCGGCATTAAATTCATGGCGTAAAGCTTCCGGACCATTGTGTACCGCAAAGTGTTTGGCCATACCGGCCGCTTGTAAATAATCCGGATGATCGCCTTGCAGTCCTTTTACAAAAGAAACGCCAATTCTGGAAGTTAAGAATGGGTCCTCTCCGTAAGTTTCTTGTCCTCGGCCCCAACGTGGATCTCGGAAGATATTAATATTGGGTGTCCAAAAGGTCAGGCCTTGATAGCGTTCTCGTTGACCATTGGCGACGGAGACATTGTATTTAGCACGAGCCTCCATAGAGATGGCTTTCCCAATCCGATCCATCAAACCTTGGTCAAAAGTAGCAGCCATCCCGATGGCTTGTGGGAAAATGGTTGCCCGGCCGTTACGTGCAACGCCGTGTAGGCACTCATTCCACCAGTTATATTGCGGTACTTCCAAACGGTCAATTGCTGGCGCATTGTACATCAATTGGCCTACTTTTTCTTCTAAAGTCATGGAGCCTATAAGATTTTCAGTTCTTTCGGTGATGCTCAAACTTGGGTTTTGGTAGGCATGCGTGAAATCGCTTTTAGCCATTGTTTCACTGGTGTTGGAATCGCCGTTCTGACAGCTGGATAGGCAAAAAACCAACAGTACTATTTGGAGTATTCTATTCATTAATTATTTTCTAATTTTCAATAATGAACCTAAAATAGCTGAAAATTTGAATTCTGTAGTGGACTTATTAGGCTAATTTCTTAAAAAACGACAATTGCAACATCCAAAGCATTGGAAAACTCAAAAAGATGGGCAATAAATACAAGTAGGCAAATGGGGTATGGAGGAATAAATAAAAGATGCTCAAGTAGAATTTCAAGCCTACAATACTCAGTAAACGATAATCGATTTTTTTACGTAAAAGCCAGTAAGCACCAAAGAAAAGAAAAGCTGCCAGTAAGGCAATTCCGAAATGAAAACGTTTCGCCAAGGCTAAACGGTCTAATGGTTCTCCGGCTAGGTTATCATAGAAATAAACAGCAAAACTAGTGCCTTCCTGTAAAACAATCGGCCGGCCGTCTCTAGCGTGCCAGGGTTGGGTCCAAATTTCCTGTGAAACCGTTCCGTAGTAATTCATGCCCCGCTCAAAGCTCTCCGGATCTTTCAAAACAAAAGGAACAATATAGATGAAAATAATACCCACCAAACAGAGCATACCAATTTTAAAAGGTTTAGCAAACTTGTTTTCTATCCAAAGTATAATCAAATAGGCAGGTAGCCAGAAGCTAAATGCCAATCTTGATAAAAGACAGAGTAGGGTAGTAGCTCCAATACTCAACCAGCCGCCTGACAAAACCGCTAAGACCAAGAAAAAATAAAAGGCAATGGGCGTAAACTCGACATTAAAAGCCAAATCATTGGGTACGTTTTTGATTAAAAACAATAAAATGGCAAACGGGAAAAATAAATGAAAGGCCGTCATTACCGCGGGCGCATCCGTTCTGATTAAGCGGAAAGCCCAAAATAGGATTGCAATTACCAGTAAACCTACCGCCCACATCCGGTAATCAAAATTTAGGAGTTCTGGCACAATATAGGGCAACCACATCAAGGGTAGATAATTAGGGTAAACTGTCCAGGTTTCAAAGGCCATTGGTGCATAAACGGGATCTCCGCTTAATAAACGACCTACATACATTTGCATAGCCGGAACAATATCAGGAGCGACTTCATAAGTTTTAAATAGCCAATTAAATTGAAAGCCAGTGAAAATAATGACTGAAGCAAGGAAACTCCATAAGACCACCTGTTTGGTTTGGGTAGACCAGGGCCTGAATTTGGGCAAAAAAACTTTTGCTTGGTGATAAAGTAGCCAAGCACTTAAACTACAAATTGCCAAAGTACAAAGTAAGAACAAACTTGGTTTGAGGTAAATATTGGTATCTAAACTGCGGAAAAACGTATAACTTTCCAGAAAGATAAAAACAAGCAACAGCCAATAAGCAATAATAAACTTCCGGGATTTCATGCTCAATTTTTTTACGGAATCGAGGCTTGCTTGTTTCCGCTTATTTCTTCCTAATATTACAAAATTATTTAAACAAAAGACTGTACAACAAAAAGAAGTGATAAATGGTCTTTTATTTTAGACATTGTTGTAATGAAAGAAATGTTAGTGTAAATGACTTTAATCACCATTTTATCGAAAAAATCAGTCTTATTCTGACTTAAATCATAAAAATACAAGAGAAAGTAGTTGGTCTGTTTTTGTAAATTTGGGCTTCCACATAACTACTTTTTCTAAAACCAAATAAGCTATTATGGCAATTTACCAAGTCCTTACCAATGGAGAAAAGAAGGATATTGATACCCAAGAATTAACCGACCTTGATATCGTACCTACTGGACCTCAACAATACCACTTGCTTAAAGACGGCATCCGATATGATGTCGAGGTTTTAAACCTGAACCATACCGAAAAAACCTTGCTACTTCTGATCAATGGTCAAAAAGTCAATGTAGAAATTAAAGATCAATACGATCTTTTAGTCCACCGTTTAGGTTTGTCCAAAGTAAATCTGGTCCAAGAAAAAGAAATCAAAGCCCCTATGCCTGGTTTGATTGTAGATGTCCTAGTAGAGCCCGGTACACAAGTAGAAAAGGGTACTCCTCTATTAATATTAGAGGCCATGAAAATGGAAAATATGCTCAAAGCAACTAGCGACGGCCTTGTTGAATCGGTATTGGTGAGCAAAGGCCAGACCGTTGACAAAAATCAGGTGCTCATGTTTAATGAATTTAAACCAACTTCTAAACAGGAGTGGCTCGATAAAGTCGTCAAGGATACCAAAGGGAAACGAGCACTAGAAGATTTCAACTGGCAGCTAGATAGCTTGACAGTTTCTCCTTTTCATCACCAGGATGATATTGAAGAACTACTTCCCAATTTGAGTATTAGAGCGGACAACAATTGGGAGATCGGTACTTCTATTGTATGTAAGGATCCCAAAACGGCTAACCAACAGGCTTTAACTGCCCTAGAATCCGGTGCCCAGGCATTGTGTTTTATTTTTGAAGAAGTGCCAGATAAAAAACAACTAGAAATTGCCTTAACAAATATCCAGCACGAATGGATCTCTACTCATTTTCGAGCTCCAGTCATGGCCTACCCAAATTTGATCAATCAATTTCTGGATTTACTTCAAGACAAAAAACAAGATCCCGCGAAAGTACCTTGCGTATTTTCAAGCACGGAGACCACTGGTGATTTATCTGCTATACAGACTTCTCATCCTGATTTACCAAAGGCTAGTTTCCAAACGGTCAAAGTGGCCAAGTCGGATACGGTAAGAGATCTAGCTGAAGCTTTAGTAAAAGTCAATCAGTGTTTAATAGCATTAGCTGAAAGTAATATTGATTTTCGAGCCGAACTGCCTCCAATTCAATGCTTAATCTTATTAGAGGATCAATATTTCCCATTTTTGGCAAAAGTACGTGCTTTGAGAGTGCTGGTACAGCAAGTTTATAAAGCATGGGGAGTCTCCATGCCACCGCTCAAAATAATAGCAGAACTTGATGAGGCTACTTTGTCGGAAGATGAAAACTACAACCGAATCAAAATGACCAGCCAAGCGATGTCAGCAGTGACTGCTGGAATCGATACGCTGTTCTTGAGTACTCCAAAAGGAGAAGAAACAGACTTTAGTAGACGCATCTCACTTAATATCCAGCACCTGCTTCAGCAGGAAAGTTTTATGGGTCGAGTCGCAGATCCTGCTGCTGGAAGTTATTTTATTGACCATCTGACAAAAGAGCTGGCTGAACAAGCCTGGGCTCTTTTTCAACAAATAAATGCCCAATCATAATGAAAAAAATCCTTGTTGCTAATCGTGGCGAAATTGCCTTGCGTGTCATGCGTTCCGCCCGTAAAATGGGAATCAAGACCGTTGCCGTTTACTCTGAAGTAGATCGAGATGCACTACATGTACGTTATGCAGACGAAGCTATCTTACTAGGGCCTGCTCCTTCAAATCAATCTTATTTAGCGATGGACAAAGTTTTAGCTGCTGCTAAAGCGACTGGTGCAGATGCCATCCACCCGGGTTACGGTTTCTTAAGTGAAAATGCAGAATTTGCCAGCCTACTCGAAGAGAATGGTATTACATTTATAGGACCTAAACCTCATGCCATTCGCGTAATGGGGAGTAAATTGGCCGCTAAAGAAGCAGTGAAAAGCTATGACATTCCAATGGTTCCAGGAATTGATGAAGCCATTACGGATGTAGAACTAGCCAAGTCTATTGCCGAAAAAATTGGTTTCCCTGTATTAATCAAAGCCTCGGCTGGTGGAGGCGGAAAAGGGATGCGGATTGTCGAAAATATAGAAGAATTACCAGAGCAAATGGAGCGTGCGATCAGTGAAGCAACCTCAGCTTTTGGAGATGGTTCAGTGTTTATTGAGAAATATGTAACCTCGCCAAGACATATCGAAATCCAAGTGCTCGCGGATACTCACGGCAACGTCATTCATTTATTTGAACGTGAATGTAGCATCCAACGGCGTCATCAAAAAGTGGTGGAAGAAGCTCCTTCCGCAGTTTTAACACCTGAATTGCGGGCTAAAATGGGAGAAGCCGCCGTGAAAGTAGCCAAGGCCTGTGATTATGTGGGTACAGGTACCGTTGAGTTCCTATTAAATGCAGATCATGATTTTTATTTTCTGGAAATGAATACCCGTCTACAAGTAGAACACCCTGTGACCGAGATGATCACTGGCGTTGATTTGGTAGAGCAACAAATTCGAGTAGCAAGAGGCGAAAAACTCAGTATTCGACAAGAAGATTTAAGTATCACCGGACATGCGCTCGAACTTCGTGTTTATGCGGAAGATCCCTTAGATAATTTCTTACCTAGTGTCGGGACGCTAACTACTTATAAACGACCAGTTGGTGAGGGCATTCGCCTCGATGATGGTTATGAAGAAGGGATGGAAATTCCTATCTACTACGATCCTATGATTGCAAAATTAGTGACTTATGGGCAATCGAGAGAAGAAGCCATGCAGTTGATGTTGGATGCCATCCAAGATTATGAAATAGAAGGTATCGCTACCACCTTGCCTTTTGGTACCTATGTTTGCGAGCATGAGGCTTTCACCTCAGGGAACTTTGATACCCATTTTGTCAAAGATTATTATGCACCCGAACAGATCAAAGAGAAGGAAGCAATGGTCCTAGGTGTTGCTGCCGAGGTAGGCTTGCAAATTTTCCTGGATGAAAGTGCCAAACTACGAACCGTACAATCTGTATCTACGAGCTGGAGAGATCAAAGAAATTAAAATCTACCAACCATGAAAAAACCAGATTTCTCAAAAATAGACTTAGAATGGTCAGAAGATAAGGTGGATGCCCCAGAACAAACCTGGAATACACCCGAAGGGATCGAGATTAAGTCTAGCTATGATCCGGAAACAGTAAAGGATTTTGAACACCTTGATTTTGTTGCGGGGCTACCTCCTTTTTTACGTGGCCCTTACAGCTCTATGTACGCAGGACGCCCTTGGACAATCCGCCAATACGCAGGGTTCTCTACTGCAGAAGAAAGCAATGCTTTTTACCGCCGAAACTTGGCTCAAGGCCAAAAAGGACTGTCCGTTGCTTTTGACTTAGCAACCCACCGAGGTTATGACAGTGATCATCCAAGAGTGATGGGTGACGTTGGTATGGCCGGTGTTGCCATCGATACGGTAGAAGATATGAAACAGCTTTTTGATCAGATTCCACTGGATAAAATGTCTGTTTCCATGACGATGAATGGCGCCGTTATTCCAATTATGGCTTTTTATATTGTAGCGGCCGAAGAACAAGGCGTCAGCCAGGCATTATTAAGTGGGACCATTCAGAATGATATTCTCAAAGAGTTTATGGTTCGGAATACTTACATTTATCCACCGGCGCACTCGATGCGGATCATTGGAGATATTTTCAAGTATACTTCTAAAAATATCCCTCGGTTTAACTCCATTAGTATTAGTGGTTATCATATGCATGAAGCAGGTGCTTCGGCCGATATTGAGTTGGCTTATACCTTGGCAGATGGCTTAGAATATTTGCGTACGGGTATCGAAGCTGGCTTGGATATTGACGACTTTGCACCTAGATTATCCTTTTTCTGGGGTATTGGTATGAATCATTTTATGGAAATCGCCAAGATGCGGGCGGGCAGAATGCTTTGGGCTAAGATTGTTAAATCTTTTAATCCAAAGAACCCCAAATCTATGGCCCTAAGAACGCATAGCCAAACTTCTGGTTGGAGTCTTACGGCCCAAGATCCATTCAATAATATAGCACGGACAACCATTGAAGCTACTTCAGCTGTGATGGGAGGGACCCAGTCGCTCCATACCAATGCCTTAGATGAAGCGATTGCTTTACCGACTGATTTTTCCGCAAAAATAGCTAGAGATACCCAAAAGTATTTACAGGAAGCAACGGGAATTACCAATGTGGTAGATCCTTGGGGCGGGTCTTATTATGTCGAATACCTAAGCCATAATTTAGCAAAGAAAGCCTGGAAGTTAATTCAGGAAATTGAAGCGTTGGGTGGCATGACTAAAGCCATTGAAAATGGACAATACAGCGGTTCGCAATGCCCAAATTGAAAAAATCAAAGCCATCAAAGCAAAACGAGCAGAGGATACTGTTAAAAAAGCTTTGGAAGCCTTAAGTCAAGCGGCTAAAGATGGAGCTGGTAATTTATTGGCACTAGCAATTGATGCAGCCCGAGCTCGAGCTACACTTGGCGAAATCTCTGATGCCATGGAAGTGCATTTTGGACGTTATCAAGCAACAACCAGAACGATACAAGGGGCTTATTTAAAAGAAATCGCTAAGAATGAAGACTTCCTGAAAGCGCGAGAATTATCCGATCGTTTCGCCAAGCTCGAAGGCCGTCGACCAAGAATCATGGTGGCCAAACTTGGGCAGGATGGCCACGATCGTGGAGCTAAAGTGATTGCGACCAGTTTTGCAGATATTGGCTTCGATGTAGACGTTGGTCCTTTGTTTCAAACTCCAAAAGAGGCCGTACGACAAGCTGTAGAGAATGACGTTCACATTTTAGGGGTTTCTTCTCTTGCTGCTGGACATAAAACCTTGGTGCCACAAGTTATTGAAGAATTGAAAGCAATGGGTAGAAATGATATTATGGTCATTACCGGAGGCGTTATTCCTCCCAAAGACTATGATTTTCTCTTTGAAGCTGGAGTCGTTGGGGTTTTTGGACCAGGGACAGTAATTGCGAAAGCAGCTTCCCAAATCCTAGAAATAATGATTGAAAGTATGGAGGTGCTTTAACCACCATTTTTGAATCCAGCCAAGGACCTTAAAGGACTTGGAAATTAAAATAACAATAGACCAGAAAACCAATAAACAATGAGTGATAAGATTAAAATATTAGAAGAAAGGCTAGCAGCGGCAAACCTCGGAGGAGGCCAAGCACGTATCGATAAACAACATGCCAAAGGGAAATTAACAGCCCGGGAGCGTATTCATTTCTTGATGGACCCAGGCTCTTTTGAAGAAATTGGTGCTTTAGTTACCCACAGAGCCAAAGATTTTGGCATGGACAAACAAGTTTTTTACGGAGATGGCGTCGTTACGGGATACGGTACCGTAAACAATCGTTTGGTTTACGTATACGCACAAGATTTTACGGTATTCGGTGGCTCGCTATCGGAAACCCAAGCCGAGAAAATTTGTAAAATCATGGACATGGCCATGAAAGTTGGCGCGCCGATCATAGGTCTTAATGACAGTGGAGGAGCGAGAATCCAGGAAGGTGTCAAGTCACTTGGTGGCTATGCTGATATTTTTTACCGCAATGTCATGGCTTCTGGAGTGATTCCTCAGATATCTGCCATCATGGGGCCTTGTGCCGGTGGTGCAGTTTATTCTCCTGCTATGACTGATTTTACCATTATGGTAGAGCATACGAGTTACATGTTTGTTACTGGTCCAAACGTAGTGAAAACGGTAACCAATGAGGAAGTCAGTTCGGAAGAATTGGGTGGTGCCAGTGCGCACGCTACTAAATCAGGCGTGACTCATTTAACCGCCATCAATGACATCAACTGTATTGAGCAAGTGAAAAAAATGCTCAGCTATATGCCTCAGAATTGCGAAGATCAACCTCTGAAACTACCCTATGAGCTAGGAGAAGAAGTACGAGAGGTTTTAGATGACATCGTTCCGGAAAGTGCGAATCAACCCTACGATATGCGCGAGGTTATTGATGGAATCTGTGATGAGGAAACTTTCTTAGAAATTCACAAAGATTATGCAGAGAATATTGTGGTAGGCTTCGCTCGATTGGGAGGTAGAAGTATTGGTGTAGTCGCCAATCAGCCGATGAGCTTGGCTGGGGTCTTAGATGTAGATAGTTCTAAAAAAGCAGCCCGATTTACCCGTTTCTGTGATTGTTTCAATATCCCCCTTTTAGTATTGGTTGATGTGCCAGGATTCTTACCCGGAACAGATCAGGAGTGGAATGGGATCATCACGAATGGAGCAAAATTACTGTATGCATTCAGTGAAGCAACGGTGCCGCGCGTTACTTTGATCACAAGAAAAGCCTACGGAGGTGCTTATGATGTCATGAACTCAAAGCACATCGGTGCAGATTTTAATTTTGCCTGGCCGACTGCTGAGATTGCGGTAATGGGAGCAAAAGGAGCAAGTGAAATCATTTTCCGTCGTGAAATTCAAGCTGCTGAAGACCCGCAAGCTAAGTTGTTAGAGAAAGAGGAATATTATGCCAATAAGTTTGCAAATCCATACCGGGCAGCGCGCAGAGGTTTTGTGGATGAAGTGATTTTACCAAGAGATTCTCGTAGAAAACTCATTAAAGCTTTTGCTATGCTAGAAAATAAAGCAGTGAAATTACCAAAGAAAAAACATGGGAATATTCCACTGTAAAGTAATTTAGGAGGACTTCTGAAAAAAATAACGGGGCTGGTGCAAACTAAGCCCCGTTCTTATGAGTTTATAATCCTGATGGCCGATAACCACTAAGGCTGTCAGAATTTTTTATTTTTAGGATGGGACTTATCTCATTGTCCTAAGACCTGATGAAGTAGTATTAAATATTTAAAGAAAAGAAGTTGAAGAGAGGAGAAGTGTAGAAAGGTCTAAAAAGACGATTTAAAACCCCGATTCTTGAAGTTTCAAACTTATACTAAGCCCCTCCAATACAAAACCAAAAAAAAACAATGGAAAAAATTAGCCCTTACCAAGCCAAAAATAAAATTAGAATACTTACCGCCGGGTCTTTATTTGATGGCCATGACGCTGCCATCAACATCATGCGGAGAATCATCCAACGGTCTGGTGCCGAAGTCATTCACCTAGGTCATAATCGGCCTGTTCATGAAATTGTTGCTGCGGCCATTCAAGAAGATGTGCAAGGAATTGCCATCACCTCTTACCAAGGTGGGCATAATGAATACTTCAAATACGTTTATGACCTGCTCAAGGAAAACAACGCCGGCCACATCAAAATATTTGGTGGTGGTGGTGGAACCATCCTCCCCGAAGAAATCGATGAACTTCACAAATATGGTATTACCAGGATTTATTCTCCAGATGACGGCCGCTCTCTGGGTTTGCAGGGGATGATCAATGACCTACTGGAGCAATGTGATTTTCCAATAGGTATTGACTTAAATGGAGAATTGAAGTCGGTTAAGCAAGGTAATGATATGGCAATTGCCCGTACAATTTCTGCTGCAGAAAATTATCCGGAGCAAAATGCAGAGTGGCTAAATAACTGGAAGCAGGAGGCCGAACAATCTACTATTCCTGTCCTGGGGATCACCGGAACTGGTGGAGCTGGTAAATCAAGTTTAGTAGATGAGTTTATCCTACGTTTTCTCAATTATTTTCCAGAGAAAAATTTAGGAGTTATCTCCGTAGATCCTTCCAAACGCAAAACGGGAGGTGCCTTACTTGGAGACCGGATACGTATGAATGCGATTGGCAACGACCGGGTATTTATGCGCTCTTTAGCCACACGACAATATAATTTGGCTTTATCAAAAGATATTGATAGCGCTATTTCTATTTTCAAACATGCCGGATTTGACTTGATTATTTTAGAAACTTCAGGTATTGGACAATCGGATAGTGAGATTGTAGATCATGCTGATTTTTCCGTTTATGTGATGACGCCCGAGTTTGGAGCGGCCTCTCAGTTGGAGAAGATTGATATGCTGGACTTTGCAGACTTAATAGTGCTCAATAAATTTGATAAAAGAGGTGCTTTAGATGCCTTACGCTCCGTCAAGAAACAGTATCAACGGAATCATGACTTATGGGAACAGCCTGTAGACAAAATGCCGGTCTTTGGATCTATTGCTTCTCAATTTAATGATCCTGGGGTCAATCAAGTTTTTAATGTTTTAGTAGAAAAATTATTTCCAAAAGAGTTTACAGCTAGCGCAGTAGTGGGAGAGAGTGAGAAGCAATACATCATCCCACCTGCTCGCGTACGTTATCTTTCAGAAATAAAAGAAACCATTGAGCAATACGATCAAACCGTTAAAGAACAAGCAACTGTAGCTCGTAATTTATACAGCATAAATACGACCATAAAACTGGTAGAGGATCCAGCAGTTCTTAAAACTTTAAAAGAGGTTGAAGCTAAAGAAGCTCAGGCTTTGAGTCCAGAAAGTAAGACTGTTTTAGATACCTGGGAAACTAAAAAAGCAACGTATACAGACGAGCATTTTGTCTATCATGTACGGAATAGGGAATTTAAAGTTGAAAACTATACCCAAACACTTTCCCACAATAAAATACCTAAAGTGATTCTTCCCAAATACCAGGATTGGGGAGATATCCTCACTTGGTCGATGCAAGAAAATGTGCCAGGCGAATTTCCCTACACCGCTGGTGTTTTTCCGTTCAAACGCAAAGGGGAGGACCCCACTCGGATGTTCGCTGGAGAAGGAGGCCCCGAGCGGACCAATAAACGCTTTCACTATCTCTCGCAAGGGATGCCCGCCAAGAGGTTATCCACCGCTTTTGATTCGGTGACCCTTTACGGGAACGATCCGGATTATCGACCAGATATTTATGGTAAAGTAGGAAATTCGGGCGTGAATGTTAGTTCACTCAATGATGCCAAAAAGCTGTATTCAGGTTTTGATCTTTGTAATCCCAAGACCAGCGTATCCATGACCATTAATGGGCCAGCGGCAACCATGTGTGCCTTCTTTATGAATGCGGCCATTGATCAGCAATGTGAATTATACATCAAAGAAAAGGGACTAGAACATCTGGTAGAAGCCAAATTGAAAGAACAATACGATGACCAAGGACTGCCGAGACCTAGTTATACCGGTGAATTACCAGATGGAAACGACGGCCTAGGCTTAATGTTATTAGGATTAACAGGAGATCAAGTACTGGAAACAAGTATTTACGAAGAACTGAAAGCAAAAGCACTACAAGCCGTACGGGGTACGGTGCAAGCAGATATCTTAAAGGAAGACCAAGCGCAGAATACCTGTATTTTTTCAACTGAATTCTCCTTGAAATTGATGGGGGATGTTCAGCAATATTTTATTGATCACCGAGTTCGGAATTTCTATTCGGTTTCGATTTCAGGTTATCATATCGCCGAAGCTGGTGCGAATCCAATTTCTCAGTTGGCTTTTACCTTATCGAATGGCTTCACTTTCGTGGAATATTACCTCTCACGTGGTATGGACATCGATGATTTTGCACCCAATCTGTCCTTCTTTTTTTCCAATGGAGTAGATCCCGAATACGCCGTAATCGGTAGAGTAGCACGTCGTATTTGGTCCAAAGCCATGAAATATAAATACGGTGCCAACGAGAGTTCCCAAAAGCTGAAATACCATATTCAGACTTCAGGTAGATCACTGCACGCTCAAGAGATTGACTTCAACGATATCCGGACGACTTTACAAGCATTGTATGCTATCTACGATAACTGTAACTCCTTGCATACCAACGCTTACGATGAGGCCATCACTACTCCAACCGAGGAAAGTGTGCGCAGAGCAGTAGCCATTCAAATGATCATCAATCATGAATTGGGCTTGTCTAAAAATGAGAATCCCCTACAAGGTGCATTCATCATCGAGGAACTGACGGATCTGGTTGAAAAGGCGGTGCTAATGGAGTTTGACCGGATTACCGAACGCGGAGGCGTCCTTGGGGCCATGGAGACCATGTATCAGCGTGGTAAAATCCAGGAAGAAAGTCTGTACTACGAAACGCTAAAACATACTGGAGAATATCCAATTATCGGAGTGAATACCTTCTTGTCTTCCGATGGATCACCAACCATCACCCCCAAAGAAGTTATTCGCTCAAACGAGGCGGAGAAAGAAGGTCAAATTCAAAATTTAGAGGCATTGCATCAAGTCAACGAACAAGCGAGTATCAAGGAATTGACCGCTTTGCAAAACGCTGCTTTAGCCAATGAAAATGTCTTCGAAAAACTAATGGAAGCTACTAAGGTTTGCTCTTTAGGCCAAATTACGGATGCTTTGTTTAAGGTGGGGGGGCAATATCGGAGAAGTATGTAGGAAGCTAAATTTAAATAGCTTCTTCAAATAGAATGGGATTTTCTTCTTATTTTCCGAATCTGGATCAATAGGATTTTTTACTAATACTAAGTGAAAACCTTAAGGGCAGAAGAAACACAATACCTATTATGTTTTCTACCAAAAAAATAAAAGAAAATCCCATTGCTTACCTCAACCGTTTGTTCCACATCAAGGACAACTGGCAGCGCTTTAACCAACGCAATGATATTTTTAATCGTGCGATGTGGGATGATGGAGTGAAGTCTAAGAACTTTTTCCAGAGCTACGATATAGCGCACTATGCACCTAAAAAGGCCAAGGGCTTTGATCATTGGGATTATGCCTTACGAAATGCAAGCTGGCACTTAACGGACGTAGTTGGAGAAATGAATTTCCAGGAAAACGGTAGGGTAGAAGGGTTTACGGATTACTACAGTATCCAAACGGCTGGGCCGAAGCAAGTCGCTCCGGAATTGACGCCCGAGATTAGGACAGCACGCGTAAAACAAGCTGCCCAAACTTTAGGGGCGGGTATGGTCGGCATTTGCAAGCTAGATGAGCGGTGGGTTTATTCCCATAATTTTGATCGCAGGGATGGTCAAGCCAAAAAACTGGATCTTCCAAAGACCATCAAAAATGTGATCGTTTTGATCGTACCAATGGATTATGATTTGAGTAAAACCATTCCATCCGCAGTAGGCGGTACAACTACTGGCCTTGGGTATGCTACATGTCTGAATGCGGCCAATAGTTTGGCACAGTTTATTACTAATTTAGGTTATGAAGCGCTCGCTTCAATGAATGATACCGCGCTTAATATTCCGTTGGCCATCCAGGCAGGCTTAGGCGAATACGGGCGCAATGGTTTATTGATTACGCCCAAATATGGACCAAATATTCGAATCGCTAAGGTGTTTACGGACATGGACTTAAAAGCAGATGTCCCTATCGAATTCGGGGTTAAATCTTTTTGTGAAAGTTGTCAAAAATGTGCGAATGCTTGCCCCGTTAAAGCCATTGACAAAGGTAGGCCATCGGATCAGCCACCCAATTTTTCAAGCTTGAGCAGCATCAAGAAATGGACGGTGAATGCAGAGAAATGCTTTCGTTTCTGGGTCAATATGAATACCGATTGTGCTATTTGCATTCGTGTATGTCCCTATAATAAAGATTACTCAAAATGGTGGAACCGATTGGGAATAAAGTTAGCTAATAGTCCTTTACGCAAGTTTATGTTGTGGCTAGACAATCGCTTAGGCTTTGGAAAGCGGAAAGCCCCCGAGGCATGGTGGCCTGGTAATATGCCATAAGTGAGTATATGTTCTACAATAAAAGAGGGCCCGCAGGGCGCGAAAAATATCCCTCTGGAGGGCTCGACGCTTCAGCGTCGAGGAAGGAAATACCCTCATGAGGAAATCAATAAAAATTAGTAAACCAAAAAACATGAAACCAAAAAACAGTCCATGGCCCGAATTAGATTATTCTTCCTGGAGTGACACCCTGGATACTTTACATCAATGGTTACAAATTGTAGGTAAAATACGCCTACAAACGATGCCTTGGCAGAACCATTCTTGGCATACCGCTTTATACGTTTCACCAACTGGTTTTACCACCAGAGCAGTCCCTTACGAAGGAGGCTTATTCCAGATTGACTTTAATTTCGTTGAACACTATTTAAGTATCCAATCGACTTTTGGCCCCGAAAAAAGAATGAATTTGTATCCACGTACGGTAGCTTCTTTTTACAACGAACTATTCACTTTATTACCAGAACTGGGACTAGCCATTGAAATTTACGCTCGTCCCAACGAACTACCTGATAATACGCCTTTCGCACAGAATGATCATCACCGTTCCTATGATGCAGCAGCAGTAACCAACTTCTGGCGGGCAATGGTGCAGATTACCGGTGTTTTTGAACGATTCCGTAGCGGATTTACTGGGAAATGTAGTCCCGTACATTTGTTTTGGGGGGCTTTTGATTTAGCAGTGACCCGTTTTTCTGGCAGGACGGCACCTTTGCATCCGGGCGGTATGCCGAATATGCCTTTAGAGGTCATGCAAGAAGCTTATTCACAGGAAGTGAGCAGTGCAGGGTTTTGGCCAGGTTCGGAATCTTTTCCACAACCTGCATTTTATGCTTATTGTTACCCAAGCCTCGAAGCATTTGGTCAGCAAAAGGTGTTACCCAAAGAAGCCTACTGGAGCCCCGAAATGGGCGAATACTTCCTGAACTATGCTGATGTCCAAAAATCCAATCGGCCAGATGCGATGTTGATGGAGTTCCTCGAAACTACCTATGTTGCCGCCGCCGATACTGGGAAATGGGATCGTAAAAATTTGGAAATGAAATGATTCTTTAACCACATATGAGACCACATATGAGACCACATAGAAATCA
>CAXIDD010000036.1:0-16116 GCA_964021975.1 uncultured Saprospirales bacterium
CTTATGTCAATAATGTGAACAATGTGAACGTCAACTCAGCAAATGTAGGTGGTCGTGGTACTACAGGAGTAGTTAGTAACAATCGTTACGGCCCACGTACAGGTGGAGCAACAACTGGACCTCGTAGTGGTTCTCGTTCTGGTGCCAGAACGACTACTAACAATGCAGACCCACGTTTAAATAATGCTCGTAATGGCAATAGTAGTGTTGGTAGAACCAGCAATGGAAGAACTTATGATACTAGCCGTTCGGCAGGTAGAGTAGGATCTGCTAACCGTTCTACTACAAGTCCTAGAACGACTACTACTAGAAGTGCTAACCGTACAAGTACTAGCAAAGCTAATACGCGTACCAGCACAAGTAATAGAAACTCAACGATTCGTAGAACGACTCCTTCTCGTACTAGTACGTCTAGATCGTCTTCTGCGACTCGTTCCACAAGTCGTCCTTCTTACAACACAAGCCGCAATTCTTCTAGAAGTGCAAGTCCAGCTCGGTCTTACTCTCCAAGTAGAAGTAGCTCAAGCCGTAGTAGTGTAGGTTCAAGCAGAAGTTCTTCTTCTAGATCTTATACTCCAAGCCGCAGTTCTTCAAGTAGAAGTAGCGTAGGTTCAAGCAGAAGTAGCTCAAGCCGTAGCAGTGTAGGCTCAAGCCGTAGTACTTCAAGTAGAAGCAGTGTAGGTTCAAGCCGCAGCTCTTCTAGCAGAAGTTCTAGCTCAGCTGGACGTAGCTCTAGTTCAAAAAGAAACTAGTTCGTCTTTTACTAGACAAAATATATAAGGTGAAGAATGGGTGGGGATTTATTTCCACCCATTTTTTTTGAACTTCCTCCTAATAATCCTCGTTATTTAAACATACGTTTTGAGGCTATTTTAAATTATTTATCCATGCACAAAAAGTTATCCTTCCTTTTAGCCATGCTACTTTTTTCCTGTTTTACTCAGGCACAAACGGTAGAAGATGCTTTACGTTATTCCAGTTTTGAGCCTAGTGGTACGGCGCGTTTTATGGCCACGGGTGGTGCTCTAGGTCCCTTGGGGGCAGATTTATCAGTGACGGGGACGAACCCAGCGGGTATTGCCCTCTACCGTACGTCTGAGTTCACCATTACACCAGCATTATTTAATGCTAGTACCAATGCTCAGCTAACGGCTGTTCAGGATATCAGTAAAGATGGCCGTACTAATCTGAATTTTCATAACATTGGAGTAGTTATGACTTCTCAGCCAATTGCCAGAAAATGGAAGTCGCTCAATATGGCCATTACTTTAAATAATGTAGGGAATTTTAACCGACAATTATCCTATCAAGGTAGGACTACCGGTAGTATTTCTCAACGCTGGCAAGAATTAGCAAACGATCCCAATGTCGGTCTGAATAATTTTGAAGCAGGTATTGCTTTTGATGCGGGTGCCATCTATGATATTGATGATAATCCAGATGATTATGAAATTGATTACGAAGGTTTTGAAGATCAGCTTTTAGATAAATCACAAACCGTAATTAATAGAGGTGGGATTAGCGAGTTAAGTTTTGCTTTTGGTGCCAATTACAACGAGCGGGTCATGATTGGGCTTTCCATTGGATTGCCAATCCTCAACTTTGAATATGATAGCCAGTATTCTGAAACAGATGAAAAATCGCCTTCAGGTGGGAATGTACCTTATCTGGAAAGTTTGGAATACAATGATAAATACACGACTACTGGAGGTGGGATTAATGCCAAATTGGGGGTTATTGTGAGAGCCAGTCAAGCTTTACGAATTGGAGGTGCCGTTCATACACCTACCGCTTATAATTTAGAAGATGAGTTTGAAACCGAGTTGATCAATAATTATTTTGCTGACCCAGATGAATCAGGTGATTTTGTAGGTGGGGAAGCAGAAAGCACAGGCCTTTTCGAATATCGGATGCAAACTCCCTGGCGCTTCTTTGGAGGTGCGGGTTTAATTCTAGGTAAAAATGGTTTCATTTCAGGAGAAGTAGAATTAGTAGATTACAACAGCAATACATTCAAATTTGATGGATTTGATGATGGAGAGCTTGCCGTGAATGGAGATATTGCCCAGCGTTTAACCAGCGTGGTTAATTTACGTTTAGGTGGAGAGTTTGTCTACGATGATTTTCGCTTCCGTTTAGGCTTCGGGACTTTCCCTTCGGCTTTCGTAGCAGACGATACCCGTCGGAATTCTTTGAGTGCAGGGGCAGGTTATCGGCGCAATAGAATCTTTTTAGATTTGGCTTATCGCTACACCAGCTACGATGAGTTTTTCTTTCCCTATTTTACAGATACAGCAGTATTGCAGGAGGTACAAACGGAGTATAGCTTAAATCGCTTGTTGTTTACTTTTGGGGTGAAGTTTTAAGAGTGAACGTAGCAAGATTTATTCAGAAAAGCCAAGGATTAGGTACTTCTGTCCATGTACAACACATCGAAAATCAGCCACTTTTGTTAGAAAATAGAACCAATGATTACGATTCATTATCAACAGAAAGACGAAAGTTTAGCTCGCATTGAGGAAAAATTGAAAGCCCTTTCGCTGGCGTATAAAAAGCAAGAGGATCTTGAAATAAAAGAACCAATCTTAAAAGATGGTACAGAAACGGTCAATGGAGAACCTGCCATTCAAACTTATCTAGAACAGCTAGAAGGAGAGCTGGGACAATGGCATTATTGTGCTTGCTAGGTATAAACCTTCAAAAGTTGATTTAGCTCTTCATATAATCCTGGCAGAATCTTTTGAAAAGCAGCGGGATAAGTTAGGAAATGAGTGACTGTTGCTGCCAGGGGCTCAATATCTGGACGATTCATAGATGCTTTTAAAGCCTGAGTTGGGAATTGGCTAATCTGTTCTAATTCGATCCAAATTGACTCCTCTATTGCAGGCCATGCCCAATCTGGATGGTTCATGGTTAAAGATTGACTCAATTCGTGACTAGTTATATTGTAGAATTGGTTGGGTTGTGTGAAACCGGCCAACATGTGTTGCAAAGAAAAGATATAACCATTCACCGTGTCTTCTTCAAAAACCTCCGAAAGATGAAAATGCTCCGGATATTTAGGAGAAGGAAAGGCATCTGGATAAATGACCACTTTTTCAAACGACTCCAGGAGATAATCTTCCATACCGAAGGTCAATTGAGCTTGACAAGCTGCAAAAATTAATCGAGCATCAGCAGGTACTGTTTTATCATCGGCTTGAGCCATAAAGTCTTTTGCGAGTTGAATCATCATCGTCCGATTTCGGAAACGAAGTTGCTCTTCTGGAGGCAAAGCTTGATAAAAACCAAAGAAACGCTCCAAAAAAGCTTGACCTTGTTTATCCATTTTAGGTGGATGCTTCTGGTACCACCACCAATCTATCTGAGGATGCAAGACATAAATAACGGCCAAGACTATTATGTTAGGAACTATATAAATAGCATAGTCTGCATTCCTAAAAGCCACAAACATCAATAGGATAGCTGCAAACAAAAAAGGAGCCGCAATAATTCTAGATAACATAGATTTGATTCTTGACTAGTTTGGGAGGAAGAAACAACTTTTTCAAGGAATTTCAAAAAAAAACTGGATTGGGTTGCTTCGAAATAAAATTAACTCTATATTTGTCCCGCCGTTGGAAATACGGTGTAATGGTCGGTGCGGTAGCTCAGTTGGTAGAGCAATGGACTGAAAATCCATGTGTCGGCGGTTCGATTCCGCCCCACACCACAAAAATCCTGATTAGCTTCGCTAATTGGGATTTTTTTATGCCTTTTTACCACTAAAATAAGCTTCCTTGCCTGGCAAAACTTTGTGGGTTCTCCAATTCTAATAAGGCTCTTTTCATCTCCAATCCATAAAAATAACCTTGTAAATGACCACTCTTCGCAATGACGCGGTGGCAAGGTACGATAATAGCGATTGGATTGTTCTTGTTAGCTAAGCCTACAGCGCGGACCGCATTGGGGTTTTGCAACTGCTCTGCAATAGCTGAATACGTACTGGTATGTCCGTAAGGAATGTCTAGTAGTTTTTGCCAAACACTTTTATTAAAAGAAGTAGCTGCACCCCAATCTATCTTAAGCTCAAAATTTTGACGAGCGCCCTCGAAGTACTCCTTTAATTGTTGTGCTGCTTGTTGTAAGACGTCTGGATGTTCGGTGGAGCGTTCTGGGCAAGGTGCGTCCTCACAACGTCGAACGGATTGCAGGCCCAATTCAGAGCCTTTTAATTCAAAACAGCCAAATTGAGAAGAAACATAAGTCGTAGCCAACATAGTCTTGATTTTTTAGCAATCAATTCGACACTTCTCTACCTTGCCATTTCAACTATTTCTTACTTGTGTCTTCCTTCCAAGATACGAATTACATCGTTGAGATTATAACCTTTGGCGGTCAATAAAACCAGGTAGTGATACATCAAGTCAGCTGCCTCATTGAGGAAGAGTTCTTCGTTATCATCTTTAGCTTCGATGACTAGTTCTACTGCTTCCTCTCCTACTTTTTGAGCCACTTTATTGATGCCCCGTTGGAATAATTTACTGGTATAGGATTTTTCATCTGGATTTTGCTTACGGCCCTGGATGACGCGCTCCAAATGAAATAGAAAATTTGATTCTTGATTGATTTCATCAAAGCAGGTGTCGCTACCAGTATGACAAGCAGGCCCTGCCGGATTGACTTTCACCAAGAGCGTATCTTGATCACAATCCAATTGGATATCAACGAGATGGAGGAAATTACCGGAAGTTTCGCCCTTCGTCCAGAGTCTTTGTTTGGAGCGACTATAAAAAGTGACTTTTTTTTCTGCCAGCGTTTTTTCCAATGCTGCATGGTCCATGTAGGCCAACATTAGAACCACATCTGTTTTAGCATCCTGGACAATGGCTGGGACTAATCCATCGCCTTTAGTAAAATTAACCTGCTCTATGATCTTTTGCATACCTTGATTTTTACGGCAGCAAAACTACATAGAAATGGTTTTCTAGCCTAACAAACAGACCAGAAAACCATTAAACGGCCGAATCAGTAAACCGATTACCGTTGTGTGAAGAGTACCCAGCGACTCAACCTACGTCTTGCATCCATAATCAGGATCATAGATTCGTAGACCATCATTTCGCCGTTCACAGTTTCAAGGCTAGAATTGGGGCGGCCGTATTCCTTGACGATGGCATTTCTGCGGCTACCTACCTTGAACTCATCCCAGGTCTCTCCTGGATAGCCAGGATCAGTAATCATAAAATAAACATCGGGCCGCTCATCTCCTGCTCGGGGTTTAAAACGGTAAATTTTTGAATTTTCCAGACCGTCTTCCTTCTCGTCATAGACCCGTAATTTATCTGCTTCAAAGATATTGAGATCTTTAGATTTACTAGCCCTACGAGCTTTAATATAGGCATCATCTGCCCCATCAATTTCCCATTCTGGCCCATCTTCGCTGGCTTTTTCTACTGGGGGTAGACCCTTGGCAATACGAAAATTGGTTTTAGCAAGGTTCGATTTTCCTCTCAATTGTCCCAGCTGTTTTGTTCCAGCACCGATCTTTCCTGTACGGATTTTGATTAGGCCTAATAAAATCTCCGCATCGATTGCTGTTTTGCCATATTGAATGGTATCAGCTTCTCCTCTTACTTTTGCTTCCGTTTCGGCATAAAAACTGGCTCTAGTGAAGTCATTCAGCAAGTAATAAGCACAAGCTTTATTTTGATAGGCTGGCGGATAAGTAGGGTCTAAACCAATGGCGCTATCGAAGTAGCCAATGGCTTCCTGAAGTAATTCTTTGCGTAATTTTTCGATGTCAACTTCTCCGGCACCACCCCGTGAAGATTTACTGAAATTCAACTCTAGTTGAATTGGTAGTTTATACTTTGTTTCTGGTGCATTATCATCAAAGTATCCCATCGCTTCAAACATGGTCAAAACACCCAGGTTATTGTAGATTTCCCGACTTTGATATTCTTGTAAAATATAGCGATACAGGATACGTGCATCCGAAAAACGATCAATAGCAATCAAGAGATTCGCCACTTCAAAAAGATCAACAAAGTCATTGACTCTTTCTAGTGATTGTTCCGCCATTGCTTTACGTTCATTACGCGTTGCATAGCCTGGGATGGAGTCATTGAAACCGTAGCCATCGTATATTTTATCGTACATTTTGGGTAGATCCTGGAAAACATCAAACCCAGCGGAATAAGCTAAGAACCCACCTAAGTAATCGGATTGTGTTTCATTAGAAAACTTTACCAGCTTAGCTTTGGTACTTTCTACGGCATTGTATAGATCACCAGATATTTGCTGGCCATTTTCTACCTTATTGAGCGCTTTAGCAGTCGCTTCGATATTTTTATCCAGGATTTCATCTTTGTAACTGTCTAGAATATTTCCTCTCCATTGATGCTTTTCATAAAAGTGGGACAGCTCGTGGCCGAGTACGGCGGCAATGGCATTTTCACCGGCTCTTTTTCCAAGGCCCATGAAAATATCAAAGGCTTTTTCTTCCAGACCAATACTTAGATAATCGGCTTCTACATAGGCTACATTTCGAGTACTATTGGAAATGACAAAAGCCGGAGCTGGAAATCTTCGATCTCCTTTAGCATCCACTAGCTTATTATAGATTTCTAGTGCCTTTTCGTACTTCGGGCCACTAGTTAGATATTCAGCTTGATTCTCAGTGCCGGAGTTGGCCAGGATGCTAAAAGCTGTTCTTTGGGCCGAAATTCCCAAAGGAAGGCAAAGAATTATGCTAAAGATTAGGGATAAAACGTTTAATTTCATATTATCTATGGTTTTGAGTGTATTGGTAGAATATAGGTTTATTCTACCTTTAACAAGGTAAAAAATCTATTTTAATCTTAATAATGATTTGGTGAATTGCCATTTTAGTAATTTTTCTGTACAAAAGGTTCTTTTATCTCGTTTTTGTAAAAGCCTTCCCGTTCAGATTTTATGGTCTCGATATCTATTTTATGTTTTCTTTAATGCTCAAAAAGGTTATTTTTTTTCTACTGTTTTTGTTTTGTCCAATTCGGCGATTCAAGGGAGTCTTCGTTATACCCTTATCTACGGGCCTATTATTTTATTTGCTAGCCTGCCCAATGGTTACCCAGGCCCAGATCAAACCCATTAAACCTTTTGGGAAAATCAAAGCCTTGATTGTAGGGGTTTCTGATTACAAGCATCCCAAAATAGAGGATCTTTCTTATGCAGATCGGGATGCCGAAGCTTTTGGTCGGTTTTTAACGGAAGAAACAGCCTGGAAAGTAGCGCAAGAAGATATCGTATTGCTAACCAATGAAAAAGCAACCTATGGGCAGTTTTTAGCTGCTTTGGAATCTATCACTGAAAATGCCCAAGCCAATGATCGATTGATAATCTATTTCTCCGGACATGGAGATGTAGAGGAGGTTTCAGAAGAAAAAAGAGGGTATTTACTCTTTCATGATGCTTCTCCAACAACATATGCATCCGGAGGGGCTTGCTTAGTTAATACTTTGGATGGGTACATTAATCAATTGGTGTTAGAGAAAAAGACAGAGGTTATTTTGATTAGTGATGCTTGTCGTTCGGGGAGCTTAGCTGGTTCTAAGATTGGCGGGCCAAGTGCTACTACAGCTGCTTTATCTTCCCTGTTTGTGAATACCGTAAAAATGATGTCGTGTGAACCCGATCAGTTTTCGGTAGAGGATGAGCGCTGGGGCAATGGTCGAGGTCTCTTTTCTTATTATCTAGTGGAGGGTCTACGAGGCTTAGCCGATGAAAATGAAAACCTATATGTCAGTAAGTTTGAAATTGAAAATTATTTGCGGACGCATGTGCGGGAGGAATCAGAGATGCGGCAAATCCCTGTAATAAGTGGTGGTTTAAGTAGCCTAAAACTTTCGCGGGTAGATTCAGAGGTTTTAAGAAAGTTTCAGGATCAACAAGCACCTCCTTTAGCTGAAGCTGAAGTACCCGTAATCCCGGACACCAGTGCCATTCAAAAGTTTGGCGCATTTGAAGCAGCAATCAGTCGTAAACAATTACTGTTTCCAGAACAAGGATCCGCTTATGCCGTCTACCAATCCATGGGCGATGACCCGCAATCGGAAGCTTTTAAAAAAATCATGAAAATTAGTCTGACTAGTGCTTTGCAAGATGAAGCACAGCAGGCACTCAATGAATACATTACGTCTCCGGGTAAAGAATTAGCACGTAGATGGTCCAATGCCGAGGCTTATCTCAATTATCCAGCCTACTTGGATACAGCTGCCGATTTATTGGGAGAAGACAACTATTTCTATACCGATGTTAAATCAAGGGCGCATTATTTTAGAGGCGTGAATCAGCGGCTGCTTGCGGAAGCCAATACCAACACGGATAAGAATATTTTGATGCAAGCTCTTGCAGAACAACAGAAAGCCTTGACTTTACAGCCGATTGCCCCTCATGTTTACAATGAGTTGGGCTTGATTTATGAGGATTTAAAAAATAGCAGCAAGGAAATAGAAAACTTGCAGAAGGCTTGTGCGCTCTCTCCAACTTGGAGTTTGGCGCTTACTAACCTAGCTGCGGCTTATCAGCGCTTAAAAAAATATGATCTAGCAGAGCAGTACTATCAGCAAGCTATTCAAGCAGATGAAAGTCTTTCCCTTGCTCATTTCAATCTTGGTGTCTTGTATGAAGAAAAAGGGGATCCAGTCAAGGCAGAGAATGCTTATTTGACAGCTATAGAAAAAAATGATCCCGTACCAGATGCTTTCTATAATTTGGCCTACCTTAAAATGGAAAAGCAGCCCGCTCAATACCTTGAGGCTATGGATTTGTTGAGCAAATACATTGACTTAGTACCTAAAGATTTGGACGCCTATAGTCTTTTGAATTATATCTATTTTCAACAAGACGGTACAAACCAAGGTGTCGTTGATATTTTAAAACAAGGGCTTAAAATTGAAGGTGCTAGTTATAATGCTTACCTAGATTTGGCAGTAATTTATTTGATGCAAAATGATCAAAAATCAGCAATGGAGATACTGGATCAATTACTACAAAAAGATTATAAGGATTATACAACTTTAACTACAGAAGCAAGTTTTGAAGTATTACAACAAAATCCAGCATTCAAAGCATTGCTGAAAAAGTACTTTCCGAATCGATAAAATATTATAATTGCTCACTTAAAGTTTTCCTGTTATTGTGGGTCTACTTAAAGTGTTCATTTAAAGCACCTATAATTCTTTTGACAAGTATTTTAGTATTGCTGGATGGCTTTAAAGGTAATTCAATGGTAAGACCATCACTGGTATCGAGGTTGACAGTCAAAGTAATTGAGCCATCTTCCAGCACTTTATAGCCGCCTGAAACCTGATAGGCACCAGGATATTTATCAACTGGGAAAAATAGAAAATTGGCATCCTTACCTTTATTACTTTCTTTCTGAAAAGCATCACGGACTAGTGCACTTACCTTCAAGTTATCCCTAAAGCCTTTTTGATTTAAGAAATTAGCATTGATAACAACTGGTTTTTTCTCAGCCATAGGAATATCCACTTGCTCATTAAAAATACCGATATCCACCGTCGCTACTTCCTTAGGAAAACCAATGGTAGGGGTTTGGATACCCTGAATACTCTTTGCGAGTTCTGGTACTTCATCTCTAGCATGGTTAAATAAACGGATAACATCTATGAGCTTTTCTCCGTCTTGATCTACTCTTAGGCCACCTTGGCGCATACCATTTAATAAAGAATAGGTGAGTAAGCCCTGTCCAAATTCACTAGATTCGTAGCTAACTTTATTCGCGGCACTTCCAGACAGAATAAACATACCTGTTCGATCCTGCATTCGATCAATGGCTCGGATTTGACTTGAATTAAGGTTCCTGCTTCCAGACATAAGGCTTTTGACCACATTACCAGAGTTGCAGGCATCGATTATGAGCACTTGCTTCAAAGCAGGGATTTCTTTTAACCATTCGGTCAATTCATTCGAAGAGATCGCAAATTTTTTCCGTGTATCGGCTACCTCAATGAGCTCTTCATTCGCAAAAGCTTGGGTTAGGTAGTAGAATTGCACTTGATCACTCGAACCAAAGGTAAGGCCATGTCCCGCAAAGTAGACCACCACCACATCTTCGGCTTTAGCTTTATTTTTGACCTGTTGAAAGGTTTTTTGGATATTCTCTTTGCTGGGGAAAGACCATTGAATAGAGGTATTATCTAATAGGGTTTCGTCTTTTTTAGTTGTCAGGCAGTAGGCTTCTACCCCGTCGGCAATATCAAATAATTGTTTACCAGAAGAGTAGAGGGCTTTGGCCATGGCAGAAGCATCGCGCTCTGCATACCGCAGATCTAAAATAGTATCGGTATAGTCTGCAGTTCCTACACTAATAATGTACATGGTTGGATCTTCGGAGCCGGTCCAGGCAGTGCCATCAGCTCCCGTACCGCGTGCTTGTCTTGACTTGGGATAAACCAATTGTAAGCGTTTACTTTTTAGCCATCCTTCTTGGTTGGTCACTTCTACACTAACGATATTTTTCTTGTTGGGATCCGCCCAAAGATTAGATACATGGGGTTGGAGATCAAAATTGATGGTTATTTGTTGGTTATTCCTGGTAGCGGAGGCACTAATATTCTCAGCAACTTCTTTTCCATTGATAAAAACGGAGATACGGCCAATTTTTCCGCTTCGTTCTTGAAGTTGTAATTGCAGCTGATCGTCGACTATTTTACCACTTACTTCGGGATGAAGGGCTACTTCTCTTAGCCCCTCGACATTACGGATAGGCTCATCGACCTTTCCCAGGATTTTTTGGAGTAAACCTGGATCTCGATAGCGGCTTTTAAGTTGCTCTAATTCTATGACTTCGTAGTCTTTTTCACCAGGGACTACAAAATACATCAAGTCCATGGCCCCTGGGGAAGCGTCAAAAAGTCCTTCTGGCGTTACGATGGCCCAATCCTTTGTACCTAGGCTGATCAATTGTGCCACTTCTTTAATACGGCCATTTTCAACTGGAGAGAAAGGCCTAGCACTGGTTTGGAATTTTAAAATTTTTAAGGTTTGATCTTCAGAGGTAGAAAGGATAAAGTCTCCACTTTTGGGCGTTTTTATGTCTCTAACCTGGTTACCGTAACCCACAAAGCTTTGCCATTTCTCACCATCTTCTGTTTTGTAGATTTGGATGCCACCATTCCATTCTCCCGCGAAGAGAAACTCGCTATCCTTAGAGAAGTAGAATGTACTAAAGCCTCCAGGTGATTCACTAGAGATACTTACCGTTTGATTTAAGGTGTTTAAGTTCCATAAATTAACGGTATTTAGCCCATCACTAATCCCTAAGAATTGGCTATTGGGTGAAAAGGCATATTTAAAGGAAGTTGGAAACTTAGCAGATGGGATCAAATTTTTTGATATGATTTCCCCTGTATTCAAATCCCACAAACGGGAGGAAGCTGAACTTGAGCTTATTAAAAAACGTTGATCGGGAGAAATGCTTATCTGACGGATCTTGTGTTCATGGCCCTCAAATTTTCTAATTAGATTACCCGTTTGAAGGTTCCATAAATAAGCAGTTTTATCTGTACTGGTGACTACTAGTTTTTTGTCTTTACTCAGGTCAAGACTAGAAATCTCTCCTACCGTACTTTTGAAGGGCTTTATAGCCTGCATTTTGTTCAAATCAAATAAAGGCGCTTCAGCGCTTCCTGCTTGATTAACTAGGAGCAATTGCCCATCTTCGGAGATGGCACTTGCGGTAATATAGGAGTCACTATCCTCAAGAAAGGCCGTAATAGTTTTATTTTGATTGAGATCAAATACTTTAATAGACCCCCAAATGTCATGACTGACGGCAACTAGCTTATCTTCTGTCAAATAAGTGGTTTGAATGCCTTGCGCATGACTTTCAAATTGAATTTGGAAATCTCCATTTTGTAAACCCCATCGTCGTGTTACACCCGTATTGCCACTACCAGTCATGATCCATTTCTGATTAGGAGAAATACCGATCGCTTTATCGGTAATACCACCATCTAAAGTGTGCTGTATAGTAAGTCCCGTCTCGGTAATGGACCAAAGCCGAATGTTTTTGCTCGAAGGGTTCCTTGGACTGGTGCTATTAGAGCGGGTAAGTAGATATTGATTGTCTTCAGAGATCGCAACTCGAACCAAAGGATCCTCTTGAGGAATCTGGAATTGCTTTTGTTGGGCACCCGATTGTGGGTCCCAGTAGATAATTGTATTGTCCACCGAGGCAGAGACGGCCAGTGTGCCATTATTTACAAAACTCGTCCAAACTACATCAGACTGGTGGCCACGCAGGGTTTGCTTGACTTGTCCTAGGTTTAGATCCCATAGGAAAACTTCCTGATTGTTGCCTACGCTGACACCTGTTTTTCCATCAGAAGAGATGGCTAAGTCGTTGATTTGATTTTGGTGACTTGCGGACCTGAAAAGTTCTTGACCGCTGTTGATGTCCCAATAAACAACTCTAGTCTCATGCGCACTCCAGACCTTAGTTCCATCGGGAGATATGGCTACGGCTGTGACCATGCCTAGATCTTCTTTTGAAAAAGTAAAAAGGGCCTTGCCTGTAAAAGTCTCAAAGATAAAAACAGCTCCATCATTTGCACCAATGATTACCTTTTGATTATCTGGAGAAAGAATAGCTTCAGAGACCTGATACCCTTTGGGGCCGCAGTAATACTGTAGCTCTTGTCCTGTTTCTGTTTTCCATAATTTAACTACGCCATCTAAACCTCCGGAAAGTAAGTATTCGCTGGTTGACGAAAAATCAAATGAATTTACTGCTTTAGAATGCCCTACAGGAATAACTAATTCAGGTTTTTGACCCAAAAGAAGCACATTGGTAAAAATGAAGGCGGAAAAGAGTAGTAAGGATAATCTTAATACGTGCATAAGACTTTAGGTGTTATAAAAAAGCCTAGGCTACCAATGGTAACCTAGGCTTTAGAATTGGTTTTATTTTACGAGATCGTGCCGCCATAAGAAGGCGAAATACATTAGTTTACCTAAACGATCTTTTTTGAATTCTTGTCGGACCGTTTTATAGGTTTCACTGGCTTTAGATAAAAGGTTGGCTTGCTCATACGCTGTTGCTTCCATTAACATTTTAGCAGCAGGACTTGCCATTTGATAGGCAGGATCTTCTTGTATAATTTGGAGCGCTTCGGTTGCTGCGGAAGCAGGGGCATATTCTACAGTGATTTCTCCTGTATTCTTACTGGGATCACTTTTGCTTTTTACTTGCCATGTGAAATTACTTCCAGGTTCTATTTCTAAGGAGCTAAAATCTACTATAGCATTTCGTTTCTTGACTTCTTTTTCCAAGAGTACTTTTCCACTAGGATCCATAATCATCAGTTCAAATTCTTTCGCTTTGAAAGAAGAGTCTAACAACATCCAGGCAAATGTCACCTCTGGTCCACTGACTTTGCCCCCAATCGGCATTTTACGAACCAAGGCATTGTCTTTATTTCCATGACCTGATCTAGTTCCTTTTTTAGGGGGGAGGCTGGTTCTGACACTACCCGTGGAGAGGGCTGCGAATCCAGCTCTTTGTAGTTTAACCGTACCAAAATAGGGGTTGATGGCCTCTTGAAGTCTTACATTAAATAGTTCTGTGGCTTCACTTTCTTCTGTCTTACCTGGCTCCATGAGTTCTGCCACCTGATATCTTCCGGGTTCTTTCAAATAGATGAATTCATCATCAAAAATAATACCGACTTCGGTGTCTTCTTTTAGAATGATTCGGCCATTTTCAGCTAGTTGATCTCCGGTCCGCAGTTTTATAGCTTTTTCAGCATCGGGCGTTTTAATTCTTGCATTACCATTAAGGCTAAATACAATGGGCATTTCACTTTGGGCATAAGCACTAAAGCATAAGCTCAAGAATGCAAATATTAGGAATACATTTTTCATAGTAAAGGATATTTGATTTTTTAAAATTTGCAAATGGTTAGTTGTTTAATAGAGATCAATATTTGTTCTAAAGGTCACCCATTTTTCTAACCTTTGTACTTCATTAAAAATAAAGAGAATATTTAAGTCTTCATAAAGTAAGCAGGTTCCATCTCTTAGTCCTAAGATCTTATCTGGTGTTTTATAAACAGCTTGGACAGCATTTATGTCGGCCCCCAATTGAATTTCCCAGTTACTGGCGCCTTGATAATTATCGGCGGTTTCGTGGAAAATGGCATAACCAGCACCTTCATTGGCATAATGCATGAAAATAGTGGATTGAGGGAGCATACTCTTACCACAATAAGTTCCTGGTTCGAGTTCTGCCGTTACTTTGATTTGAGGATTAGAAAGAAAGTCATCTAAGAAAATATCTTCAATAAGTTCTACTCCTTTGACGGTCGCTTTCTGACCAGAAGCAGATGTTTTGCTTTTATCTAATAGATTTAAATTAATTTGAGCCAATTGAGAGCTATGGACCATTGCTTTTTGGAATTGACTTTTGGCCAATGCTTCATTCCCAGCTTGTGCCGCTAAAATACCTTGCAGAATTTGCAGATCCGCTATCGTTTTTATTTGTTGATTAGCTTGTGCTACTTCAATCCCTTGCTGACTGAGGGCTTGGGCCTCAGTTGTCCTTTGTTGTAAAAGGTAAACGATCGCTAAATTGAGGGAACCACTTGCTTCTTGAGGTCCCAATTGTCGTGTTTTTTCAAACCACTTTTCCGCATCGGCTAGGAGGCGTTGTACCCTTAATTCTACATCCTCAGGTAACCGAGTAACCAATTCATTGAGGCGGCTGTTGGCGTCCAATTCTAAGGGGAGTGCAAAAGGAAAGTCAGTAGACGGTATTAAATCAAGTGCCGCTAAAGTTGCGTTGACTCCGGCATTATTATAAACTTCAAAACTCTGGTAGGTTTTTAAGATATGCTGATAGTATTCTTTTGCGGTTTGGTGTTCCCCAACTAAGGTGAGCAGGTTGGCGGTTTGATAAACGCCATGCATTTTGCGTAGGCTATCAGCGGTACTTAGGTTTAAGCTGAGCCGTTCTCCAAAAGAAGGGTATCCTTTGATTTGTTCGGGTAAACCATAGCGCTCATAGGCTTTCTTCAAAAAAGTAGAAAAAACATCATAAGTATTATACCCAGCAGAGAAGGCCAAAATACCTCCTAAATAATCGGCTTGCGATTCAAAATCTAAGCTGATTTGAACCTCTCTTCCCGGATTGTTTGCGCTAGCATTGTTGGCAAATTGTTGGGAGAGTTCACTTTGATCATAGTAATAATAGTGGATAATTTCATGAGCAAGCAAAGCAGCCAGTGCATTGAGTGAATCTGCGCCCATTTGAGCACAAACATTATAGGCTCGTTCTTCTACCCCGATTTCATTTTTACTAGGGTCCATCCAGGCAATGGATTGACGACCTTTGTTCATGACTAGACGTGGTGCTGGAATTCTACTGTCGCCCCAACCTCTGAGGAGTTCATTGAAGATTTTAGCGGTAGTTTGGAACTTATAGTTACTAGGTCCCAAGGCGCTCGGTGCAAACTTAGCACTCCGAGGACTTTTGGCAAAGCCAATAGCCGTCGTGCTTTGTGTTTTTACCGATGCACAACTCGCCGTAAACAATAGGACTAAAACCAATATGCCCAATGACCCTTTCATGAATATTGATATTTTATATTAATAGTTAAGTAATGCTTTTGCCTCTGCCGGAGCATTCATACGCACCAAAAAAGCGGCATACAATTGTTTGAAAAAAGTAAGGTTGGGTTGTTGGTTGATCATGCTTTGATAGTAATGGTGGGCACTCTGATAGAACCCTTCTTCCTCCAGTTGCTTGGCCAAGTACAGATCTTTTTCCATTCCATGCAAAGTGGTCCATTCGCGCTCTTGTTTCAATTCAGTGATGAATTCCTCCACAACTTTGGGCTCGTAGCTAATGAAAATGCGATCTGAAGAGAAGGAGCTTTCCCCCACCTGACCATTAATTTGGATTTCATAAACCTTACCTTCAATGATGTTCAACTCATCTAAATGTAAGGTCAGTTGATTCATTTTGGTGTAAGCCTTTAATATCAGGTCTTCATCATCTCTATCATGGATAGTGATCCAATATCCATCAACGCCGTTTATAGTAGTCCAATTCAAATCAAAAGTTGGATT
>CAXIDD010000037.1:0-16089 GCA_964021975.1 uncultured Saprospirales bacterium
ACTCGATCAGATAATTGTCAAATTGATCAATTTACCTATATAGAGCAAAGTTCGTCCGTAGGTAATTGTCCGGTTGCAGATACCATCCGCAGGAATTGGACAGCAGTTGATCTTTGTGGGAATCAAGCTTCTTATCAGCAAACAATTATCATCAGTGACGATCAACGTCCCGTTTTCTTAGACTTGCCACCCTTGAATGATACGGTAGGCTGCCTGGCAGATGCTCACCCAGATTTTACAGGCTACCCAAGGGCAGAGGATAATTGTGATACGGACGTTCAGATTGATTTTTTCGACCAATTATCGAATGAAAGTCAACTCCCAGGATGTCAGCATCAACAACGTATTGTTCGTATTTGGACCATCCGGGATGATTGTTCCAATACCAATACTTATGTGCAGACCATCCGAGTATTAGATACCATACCGCCTTCTTTTATTCCACCAAAGGATACCATTATCAACTGTGAATTTGGAGATGATCCCTTTTTTACGGGTTTCCCAATCTTGGAGCAAACAGATTGTGATAGCCTTACGGAAAATAATTATCGATTTGAAGATCAAATTATAGCTAGTGATTGTGACAACAACTATCAGGTATTAAGAAAATGGTTCGTTTTTGATAATTGTGGAAACGTTGATTCTGTCGAGCAAAATATTCAGGTCATTGATACGGTTCCACCTGCTTTTCAACGAGAAGCGCAAGACCTAATTTTGAATTGTCCTGCCGGACAGTTGTTGGATACGATTTACCAAAATTGGATCAATGACAATGGACTAGCTTTAGCAGTAGATAATTGTAATACAGAAGCAGATATTGTCTGGCAAGCTGTGATCAGTGGTACCTCGACTATGGCTAGTTTCCCAACCAGAAGCTGCCAGAATGGCGACCAGATTATCCTTGAGCAAACTGTAGACTTTATTGCAACAGACCTCTGTGGCAATCGGGATACCACAAGGGCTAGCTTTAGAGTGATTGATGACATCGCTCCTCAGATTTTGGCCTGCCCAACCGATACCAGTATTTTTACCAGGACAGATGCCTGTGCAGGTACTTACCGATTGGCTCGTCCAGCCGTACAGGATGAATGTAGCGCGGATGGCACTAATTTTCCTGGATTAATCATAGAATACAAAGTGGGTAGTGGCGCTTATTCACTACTATCAGGTGCTTTCGTTGATATTGATATACCACTTGGGCAGCAATTAGTGACTTACCGGATAACGGACTGTGGAGGTAATCAGGATAGCTGTAGTTTTCAAGTATTGGTGCTGGATAATGTGCCTCCTCAAATTACTTGTCCAGGAGATACTTTGTTGGAGGTAGGCCCCAACGATTGTCAAGTAGCTTTGCAATTGCCTTTACCTCAAGCAACGGATAATTGTAGTTTGGAAACGACCTTTGAAGGACCACGCCCTATTTATTTTGCTAATGGTGCGACAGTTATCATTCCCACGAAAATGGATGCTGGTCCGCCACCCACCGAACAATTTAACCTCGGTGAGACAATTGTTTCCTATGTGATCCGAGATCAAGCCGGTAATACCGATACTTGTACTTTCCTGGTCAATGTGGTGGATAATATAGCGCCCATTGCCAATTGTCAGCCAACGACAATATTTATCAACCCCTCTGGCCTAGACAACCAACAAGTTCCAGTGGGAGATGTCAACAACAATAGCATGGATAACTGTGCCATTGATACGATGTTTTTAAGCCCCAATGTTTTCAGCTGTGAAGCACAAGTCGGCGGGGTAGAAGACGTCATCTTAACGGTCATTGATGAATCCAATAATATCTCTCGTTGTACTACTTTCGTACGAATTGAAAACTTAGAGCCACAACCTTCTGCGAATTCTGGCCTTTGTGGTAACGATACCCTCTTTCTAAATGCGAATCCACCACCAGCTGATGGAGGAACGGTTTATACGTATCAATGGACCGGACCAAATGGATTCACCTCTACTCGAGCAAATCCAAGTATTCCAAATATTAGAGAAATTAATGCAGGATCTTATACCGTAGAAATTACCGGACTAACAGGATGTACTTCCTTTGGTTCCGTGGAAGTGACCATCGAAGATTTACCACAGACTCCAACTTTGTTGGCAGAAGATAATTATTGTATTAATAGTTTTATCAACTTGCAATCGTCCATCGCACCTGATGGAGCTCAAGTCCTCTTTCGCTGGTACCGAGGTACGCCGCCAAGTGGGGTGCTAATAGCAGAGACCATTGTCCCGTCTTTTTCTTTTCAGGCAGCCTCCGTGCAGTCGTCTGATGAATACTATGTAGTTATTGAGGCGGATGGATGTGTTTCCCAGCCTTCTTTACCCAAACGAATTACGGTCAATGATTTTCCAGTCGCAATCCCGGAAGATACTACGATTACGGTTTGTTCGGGAGAGTCTATTAAATTAGGAACCCAGGTGATCGGGACTGGGATTAGTTATCAATGGACCGGGCCGAACGGTTATAATGAAACGGGCCAATTTCCTCGGATTATCGAATCCTCTAATACTAGTAATGACGGCATTTACTCCTTGGTTGTCTCTCGGAATGGTTGTCCTTCTAACCCCGCTTTCGTTAGGGTCAATGTATTACAAAGTCCAGGACAACCAATGTTGTCCAATAATGGACCAGTCTGTGAGGAAGAAAGCATAACCCTCAGTACTAATGCCCAAGCCAGTATCTATCATTGGATTGCTCCTGATTTAACGGAGTTTTCTACGACTACCAGTACGTTTGTTTTAAATAATGTCAGTAGAAATGTCAATGGAGAATGGCGTTTGTATGTGACGGACTTTAGTTGTGACTCTCCAACTTCTGTCCCTACTTCAGTGGTAGTCAATGATTTGCCAAATGCTGTTGCCGCTTCTAGTCCAGATATCGTATGTGAGGGAGGCGATTTACAACTTAATGCTTCCCCAAACATTGGAGAAGCCACTGTATCAACAAAAAAACGCTTGTTATGCCTGGTCTGGACCTGATAATTTCTCCGGAGTGGGTAGGAATGTCAATATTAGTAATGTCCGGCCAGCTAAGTCTGGAAATTATGAGGTGACGATTACCACCACTGAGGGTTGTAGTAATAGTGCGGACATCAACGTTAATGTACAGGAATCCGTTCGGATTATAGCGGCTACCAATGATGGAGCCGCCTGCTTGAGTGGAGCAACGGATATTCGGTTGAATGCAGCTGTTTTTCCAGCGGATGATGGCGGATATTCCTACGACTGGACCGGTCCAAATAATTATATTGCCAACGTTAAGGAAGCGGTTATTCCCAATGCAACGGCTGCTAATAATGGGAATTATCAATTGATTGTTACAAATGCACAGGGCTGTATCTCTGAGGCAGCTATTACCACCGTTGATGTTAGCGATCCTCCGCCGAGACCAGCGAAACCTTTAGTAAGTGACATTACGCCTATGCCATTTTGTGTAGGTGCACCTATTCGGTTGTTGGTTAATGAATACATAGGGACGACGGTAAATTACAATTGGCAAACGCCTAATGATGGCTTGATCACAACTACGGTTCCTTTCCTGGAAGTTGGTCAAGCTGATTTGGATGATGCAGGAGATTATTCTGTTTTCGTAACGGTGGATGGTTGTAGTTCAAATGCTTCGGAAGTCATTCGTTTAGGTGTGAACCCTCGACCAGTGGCTAATATTAGTAACAATAGTCCAGTATGTGCAGGCGAACGAATTAACCTGAATGCCAATTTTATTGCTGGCGCTAATTACAACTGGGTAGGACCTAACTTCTCTAGCTCTTTACAAAACCCAGCCATTATGGAAGCAGATACTGCTTTGCATCGGGGGTTTTATGAGTTGGTCATTGAACAAAACGGGTGTGAATCAGAGAAAGTCACCACCTTTGTAAATATTAATCCAACCCCATCTGCTCCGCAGCTGATTGGGAATTCACCACTCTGTGCAGATGAACCTGATGCTCGTCTACGCCTGAACCTGAACACAAATACGGTAACCAATAATGCGATGTACATTTGGTCTGGACCGAATGGCTTATTGGACACCACTAGTATACCTTCCTTTGATATCACGACTTTTGAAAATTTTCCAGATGGGAGTAACAATTTTTCTGTAAAGGCCCTCTTAGGGGTATGTAGCTCAGAAGATTCTCAAGCTTTTACGGCGGTGATTAATAAAATCCCGGATGGTCAGGCTTTTGCGGGGCAAGATTTCTCCATTTGTGAAACGGAGGATATAACCTTAAGAGGAGAATCACCTTTATTAGGTACGGGACGTTGGAGCCTAAGTTCTTTAGATAGCAATGGATTGGTTACAATTACCAATCCTTCCATACCAATTACAACCGTTAATGGATTGGTCGGTGGGCAGTCTTACCTTTTCAGGTGGAGTTTGTCAAATGGGGCTTGTGAGCAATACGCTTTTGATGAGGTTGAAATTAGTGTTAATAAAGTGGAAGATGCGGTCGCAGGTGAAGATCAGATCGCTTGTGCTGGATCAACCATTAATTTACAAGCAGATAGTGTAACCAGTAATAGCTTTTGGACGCAGCCAGAAGCCCAAAGCCTTTTTGGTGTTCAAATACAAGATCCAAGAGACCCAACTTCCGCAATTACGGGCTTACAACCTGGTAACTTATATTCTTTTACATGGAACGTTCAAGGAAGTTGTGGTGATGAAAGAGATGACGTTTTGGTTTTAATCTCTGATCCAAATCCTTTTGCGGGAGCTGATATAGTTGTTTGTAATGAAGAGGGTTTTGCTCAATTAAACGCCGATGAACCAACCGATGGAAGTATCGGTACCTGGTATGCTTTACAAGATGGTGTCCAAATTTCTGCGGACCAATCCCCAACGGCTACTGTGACCAATCTCCAGCCTGGGACTTTTCAGTTTGTTTGGGAAGTTGATAATGGTACCTGTGGAGAAGATTCTAGAGATACCTTACAGGTAGCTTATAAACGAAACCCATTGGTTCGGCCTGAATCCTTTACAGTTAGCTATGGAGAACCTTTAGATATTGACCTGACCCAGAATGATGACTTACCTGCGGGGAGTTTTTTAAATATTATTCAAAACCCTGATCACGGTACGGTGGAAGAACTCGGTTTTGGTCGCTATCGCTTCCAACCTTCCTTTAATTATGTCGGCGAAGATCGTTTACTTTATGAGATTTGTAGCGAGGCCTGTGAATGTATGATGGGAGAGGCCACTTTTGTGATTGGCCAGGATGCTGCTTGTGAAATACCTACGATCATTACACCCAATAACGACGGTGTAAATGATGAATTCATTATTCCTTGTTTATTTGATCCTATCCGATATCCAAATAGTCAACTGACAGTTGTAAGCCAATGGGGAGATGAAGTCTATCGTTCTAACAAGCCTTATACCAATGATTGGCGAGGTACTTTTAATGGAGAAGATTTACCAGTAGGAACCTATTTTTATATTGTTGACTTTGGGAATGGTGCACCACCTCAAAGCAGCTTCTTTATGATCCAAAGATAAACCGATGAAACAGTATTTATGTCTAATTTCGTTCAGTTTCCTATTGTGTTTACCAAGTCTTTGGTCACAGCAGGAAGCACAATTTACGCAGTTTATGCACTACCGTCAGGGCTTGAATCCGGGCTACGTTGGTAGTGAAGAGAACATCAATATTATGGCTATGAGCCGTAACCAGTGGCTGGGTTTGGAAGGTGCTCCTCAAACCCAATTAATCTCGGTAACGGCGCCTATATTGAATCAACGTATTGGAGTTGGTGGTAATATCCTCCGACAAACCATTGGGGTGACTGATTTTTACACCTTGGATGGTATGTATAGTTATCGGCTAAAAGTGCCACGTGGTTTTCTTGGTATCGGTTTGCAAGCATCTATTCGTTTGCTGCAAGCAGATTTCACTAGCTTACGAGGGACGCAGCCCATTACTCAAGATGAAGCGATACCACAAGGTATCCAAAGTAAGTTCGTACCCAATTTCGGATTGGGGGTTTATTATCACAGTCGTAATTTTTATTTAGGCTTTTCTATTCCTCGTTTGTTGACTACCAATATTGATTTATCAGATGATAGTGGAGTGATTGCAAAAGAAGTTAACCACGCTTATATGATGACGGGGACAACCATCAAGTTAGGCGAAACCTTAAGTTTGCAACCCCAGTTTTTATTAAAATATGTACCCGGGGCTCCCTTTGATGCCGATATTAATGTGAACTTATTAATTGGAGAAAAATTCTCTACGGGTATTTCTTATCGACTTGGAGGCTCTATTGAAAGAGGTATTGGCGAAGCAGCTTCTATGCTGGTAGGTGTTCAATTGAGTAAAAGCATGTTTTTGGGGCTTTCCTATGATGCGACCTTATCCGAATTGCGCAACTATAATAGTGGTACTATAGAAGGACTGGTGATTTATCGTATTGGTGCCAAAGACAAAGAAGAGGAAGTAGACAACCCGAGATTCTTTAATTAGATCTTATTTTAGAAGTTTTTAGAAGTTTTTAGAAGGGCTACGGTTGTTAAAGATCATTTAGGGTTCCGACTTTTTGTGGAAAGTAGATACAATAGCTTTAACTTTATAAGTGATTCAAAAAGCATAGTTTGATTTGCTTCTCTGATTTATCTATCAAAAATACCGGTAAGTAGGCAGGTCTAATCTCAGATTCATGATGTATAAGCAATTTTTAAGTTTGATCCTTTTTACTGCACTAAGCTGCTCATGGGGCTATGGCCAAAAAAAGCGTAAAGCCTTAGAAGATGTACAAGGATTGGGAAATCGAGTTTTGGTACAGAATTTAAGTGATCTGAATACACCTTATATAGAATTCTCACCATCTTATTATCGAGAAGGAATTGTTTTTGTGACCGCCCGGCAACGGGGTGGCTTTTATGATACCAAATTAGGTTCTACCTATTTTGAGCTCTTTTACGCTAAATTAAATGAAAATGGGAAGCCTTATAAACCCAAACCATTTTCCTTAGAAATCAATACTAAATACCATGAAGATCCGGTAAGTTTCACCGCAGATGCCAACCAAATGTTTTTTTCTCGAAATAATATTCAAGAAGGCAGCTTAAGTAAATCTAAAGACGGGGTAGGAAAAGTACAACTCTTTGAAGCAAAACGAGGCCTTTTTGATTGGGAGGGCATCCAGCCATTGCCTTTTAATAGTCCGGAATATAATAGTATGCATCCCTCAACTAATGCAGATGGTACTCGTTTATATTTTTCTTCTAATCGAGCAGGTGGCTTCGGTGGAATGGATATTTATGTCGCCGAAAAAATTGATGGGAAATGGACTGAACCTATTAATTTAGGTCCAGATATTAATACGACGGGGAATGAAGTTTTTCCCTTTATGCATCCTTCTGGTGTACTCTTTTTCTCCTCTGATGGACAACAAGGTTTTGGTGGACTAGATCTTTTTTTAATTGATATTAGCCGTCGAAAATGGGGAGAGCTGATCAATATGGGGAGCCCGTTTAATTCCAAAGAAGATGATTTTGGCTTTACCATGAATGGTACAGGTACCCAAGGGTTCTTTAGCTCCAACCGAGAGAAAGGGCTAGGCAAGGATGATATCTATATCTTTAATGCCCCCGATGGGGTGGAGGGCATCAAAGTTGCTAAACAAGTCATCGCTCGGATAGAAGTACGCGATCAAGAAACTAAATCTTCCCTGACAGGTGCCAAAATTCGGATTTTTGAAAAAGCAGCCGATGGCAGCACCAAAAATGGCGACCTCTACGAAATGGAATTGCAACCGAACGGAGATGGCAACAATGGCTTTTCTTTAGTCAAAAAACGTAAAACAGAAGCTATTTTAGGGTCGCCAGATGCCATCATCGGAAAAGATGGATATGCTATTTTGACCTTAGATCCAAAACTGCAATATCGACTCTTTATAGATCGGGCAGGATATCACAATACAGAATTAGATCTGACGCTAAACCCTACAGAAGCCTATTATCCTATTGAAGTATTGTTGGAAAAAATCAACTGTATCCCCTTGACCGGCACCATCAAAAGTGTTGGTTATAATCGGATTATTCCCAATGCCTCGGTTAAATTAGCTAGTAGTTGTAGTGATCAGGTAAAAATAGTCACTTCTGATGTTGAAGGAAACTTTAACCATTGCCTAGAGTTCAATTGTCGTTATTTGATTACTGCAAACAAACTTGGTTTTGAGGACGAAACTAAGGAGTTATCTACCGTCAATCTTCGTGGAAGTCGCTCATTTGATGTGGATTTCCAGTTAACCTCTACGAAAAATACAGTTGTTGAGAAATCCCGAAATTTGTTGGAGGACGGTACAATTATTTATTTGGAGAGTATTGCTTATGATTTTAATAAATCTGCTATTCGAAAGGGGGCAGCCAGAGATCTAGAAGCATTGGCGGCTTTAATGCAACAATACAAAAGCCTAAAGGTAGAGTTAACAGCTCATACGGACAGTAGAGGGACTCCTGAGTACAATCAATCCTTATCTGAAACTAGAGCTTTGAAAAGGGTATTACTGCCCGCCGAATTCAAACCAAAGGAATGGGCGAATCTCAGTTGCGGAATGCCTGTACGGATGGGGTGTCTTGTACAGAAGCGCAGCATAGTTTCAATCGGCGGATAGAGGTTCGTATCCTTTCGGTTCGAGAGGAAATTGATTTAAATGTGTTTAACACCGCACTGAAATCAAAGTAATATGAAGTGGTCAGACCGGCTTAATTTTTCACGTAAGCTTACTATTCAAAAATTGGTCAATTGGATGCTTCTATTTGCTTCTTATTATGTGTCCAAACTCCTACATCGGCCCATCCAATGGGGGAAACCCCTCACTGTAAGTATCGAGCCGACCACCGCGTGTAATCTCCGATGCCCGGAATGTCCCAGCGGACTGCGTAATTTTACCAGACCAACGGGGAACTTAAAGACCGATTTCTTTAGAGATATGTTGGATCAATTGGGACCTAGCCTGGTCTACCTATACTTTTATTTTCAAGGAGAGCCTTATATTAATCCCGCTTTTCTAGAAATGGTCCAATATGCGCACAAGAAAGGAATTTACACAGTTACCTCAACGAATGGTCATTTTCTGGATGATGGAAATGCTCAAAAAACAATAGAATCAGGTTTAGATCGCATCATCATCTCCATTGATGGGACCACCCAGGAAGTCTATGAACAGTACCGCAAGGCTGGGCAATTGGAAAATGTACTTCAGGGAGCTAGAAATTTAGTCAAATGGCGAAAAAAAATGAATGCTAGTAAACCCCATATCATTTTTCAGTTTCTAGTCGTTCGTCCGAATGAGCATCAAATTGATGACGTTTATCGCTTAGCAGATGAGATCGGAGTGGATGAGGTCGTCTTAAAAACAGCCCAAATTTATGATTTTGAGCAAGGCAGTCCCCTTATTCCTACCAATGATCGATATGCACGCTACCGTCAAAAAGAAGACGGGGCTTACGAGATTAAAAATAAATTGGCCAATCATTGCTGGAAATTGTGGCATGCCTGTGTCATTACCTGGGATGGGAAAATAGTGCCTTGTTGTTTTGATAAGGATGCCAAATATGAAATGGGCAATTTAGCCAACACTACGTTTCAACAAATTTGGCAGAGCAAGACCTACAACCAATTCCGACAACAAATCTTAAAAGGAAGGAAACACATTGATATCTGTAACAATTGTACGGAAGGACTCAGCGTTTGGGTAAGTCAGCCTGAAAAATAATATTTTGATTTTAGAGTGATTTTTACTTTAAAAACTGGACTTAAGCTGTTTTTTTTCTTCATAACAATCAGAATACGTGATAAAGCAATATTTTAAATTTAAGATATTGTTATTTTATTAGGCCTTAGAATAAAATTATGGTCAAAAATTTGCGAATAATGCAAAATTACTACATCTTTGTAGTCCACTATTTTTTGCAAAATTGTTAGCGATTGAAATTTTTGGGTTAAAAGTATGAAGAAGTACTATCGAAGATAGCACGCTCAACAATTCGGCAAAAAGCCACTTTTTCCTAATACTTACTGTTACTTGGTCTTTGGATCTAGTAAAAATTATTGAACAAACACTTTCGGCTTCATTAAATGTATACAGGCATACGTTTGAGCCGATTTTTCTGCGCCTAGCCACAGTGCTTTGGCCGCAGTATTTTATTTGAAATTACTTAGGGATTTATATATTTTTTAGCAGGGATAAATAGTATAGAAATGGAATACAAGGTTATTCTCTCAGGTCACTTTGAGTTTGGGAGTCAACGCAGTTATGAGAAAGCATTAGGCATTTACCTCCATAAATTGGAAAAAGCTTATAAGAACGATGTAATTATCAAAGAAGAAGAAGCCTTTGATCATGAAAAGTTCCTATTCAGTGTGAATCGTTTAACGGGTACAGTGATCGACCGTACCTGGCGGAATAGTATCTCTGTTTTGGAGTTATTATCCGAATTTGCGATTGCAGGTAGTGTAAGTGCCTGGAAATTAAAAGAGGGTAAAATTATAGAGCAATACCGCTTGGAACCTACTAGTGAGAAAGCTGCAGTACAATCTTTCCTCCAAGGCCGTGAACTAATTGTAGAAGGTAAAAAGAAGGAAGCAAAGGAAGCTTTGAGTGAAGCCATTGCTAAATTTGAGCGTCACGCGCTTGCCTATGAGCGTCGAGGGTTTGTCAACTTTCAGTTGGGTAATATTGAAGATGCCCTTTATGACTTTACCAAAAGCATCAACATCTGTCCTATGAGTGCAGATGCTTTTATCGGTAGAGCTATGATTTTAATGAATCAGGAAGATTACAAGAACGCCGCTTTAGATTTGGATATGGTCACCAAAACCTCCATCCCGCATCAACCCATTTATTGGAGAGCACGTCGCTTGAAAGGAGATTGTCACCTGAAGCTAAAAGAATATAAAGAAGCTGCAAGAGAATATAAGTTTTTTACGAGTAAGAAATTTACGCCAGAAAATCCAAATATACTTTGGACCAAAAAGACTTTCCATAACTATGGACTTGCTCTACTTGAATTAAAAGATTACGAAAAAGCCGTTACTGCTTTCAATGAGTCTCTTACCATCAAAGAAGGTAAAGGAAAGTTAAGTGAGGCAGATCAGTTTTATTACCGTGGTTATGCGATGAAGCAGGCCGGTAAAAAAGGGTACAAAGCAGATCTATCTAAAGCAGCTGACCGAGGATCAGATTTGGCAGTTGCATTGTTGGCCGCTTCGTAAAGTAGCGTCCAGATCTAATCCCTATTTTTTATCCCTCATAGAGGCGATGCATCGCATCGCCTCTATTGTTTTGTATTCCTATCCGTAGATATGATGCAATGCATTTACCCGATTCACATCACCTTTATTAATTTTGCGCACAAGCCCAAAGCATATCTGAAATCTCAAAAGATTTTGGGCGATAGCTATAGTGCCACCATTCCGTACGAATCCATCGAAATCCCTGTTTATCCAAAGTTGACTTCAACAGGTCTCGGTTGCTTTGAATCTCCGGGGAATGTCCAGTATAATCATGGTGTGCTTCTTTTCCAAAGAAATCAAACTCCGTACCCATCTCTAATTCCGCTCCATCTTGATCTACAATCGTTAAATCAACTGCTGCACCCCGATTGTGCATAGAGCCTTTACGTGGATCAGCTACATAATCCGGGTTGGGTACCTTCTCCCATAGTTTCCACTGAATTGGCCGAGGCCGGTAGCAATCGAACATTTTGAGCCCACCATAACCTTGGTTCTGTAGATCTTGGTGCGCTCGGATAACCGCTTTAGCGACATCCCGGCGTAAAAAACACCGGCCACAATCGTACATGGCTTCTTTGACAAAATTGTTATCGGTTGCATACCTTAGCTCCAGATGGATGCTAGGATCAAGGTCTTTGAGATCAAACCAAACATTGGTATCATAATCTAATTTTTGGATGTAGACGCTGGTCTCTTGTGCGGCTTCCTTTATTTGATTGCTCGCATCACTCGTGTCCGTGACCTGATTAGCTTGGGTGCTCTCTTCAGATTCAGTTGTTTTAGCCTGACAAGCCATTAAGGATAATGCAAAAAGATAACATAATAGTCTCATTTTCTATTTTTTAGATTTAATGGAGTAATTTTGTGTGCTCAAATAAAAGCGGATGAAGATTAGTAACAAAATCCTCTATATACTGGCTTTAATTTTATTGTTTCCAGCTTTTTTGCCAAACCTGGGACTATTAGCCTTTATTGATGATGAAGGTATCCGCTCTTTAGTTGCCTTAGAGATGGAGCTATCAGGTAATTGGATAACGCCAACTTTACACGGGGACTATTATTATAAAAAGCCCCCACTCTTCAACTGGATTTTAGGTGCTTGGTATCAAGTAACTGGACAGGCCAATGAATTTTACGCTCGGCTACCAACGGTAGCCATTATGTTCGCTTACGCAGCATCCATTTTTGGTGTCTTAGGACCAAAGTACGGAACTAAGTTCGCATTTTTGAGTGCATTCCTGCTAATTACTTGTGGCCGGGTGATTTTTTGGGAGTCTATGCTTTCCTTGATTGACATGACTTTTTCTTGGGTGATGTTTATGCTCTTTATGGTCATTTATCACTTTATGGAAAAGCAACGATACTGGCCCTTATTTCTGCTTTCTTATCTTTTAACGGCTATCGGATTTATGTTAAAAGGCTTGCCTGCCGTTGTGTTCCAGGGCTTAACTTTGCTCATGTACTTTATTTACTGCGGGAAGATTAAAAAACTATTCTCGTTAGCGCATATCATCGGTGGTTTGGTTTTCATCGTATTGATTGGAGGCTATTATGCCATTTATGATCAGTATAATTCCCTGGAAAATGTATTTGCTACACTCTTCACAGAATCATCAAAACGGACCGCAGCCAATTTTAGCGTGGGTGATACCATTGGGCATTTACTTGCCTTTCCTTTTGAACTGATCTACCACTTTGTGCCCTGGACTTTGTTGGTTCTTGGATTTATTAGAAAAGATGCCTTAGCCTTAATTCGCAAAGACCGCTTCATTACCTTTTGTTTATTAACTTTTGGTGCCAATATTTGGATTTACTGGATTTCTCCAGAAGTTTATCCGCGTTATTTTTTAATGTTAATGCCATTGATTTTCATCAGTAGCTTGTATGTCTTTGATTTTCATAAAAAAGAAAACACAATTATCTATCGGATTCTTGATCGACTTTTATTAATAATTTGTGTAGTAATAAGTCTGGCGAGTTGGGCACCTCTATTTGCAGAGTCTGTTCAGTTTATACCTAACTTAATTCCTAAAACACTTTTAGGTGTGATCTTATTAAGTAGCGCTACCATTGGTTATTATTTTAAAAAAGAGCAAAGATTCCTATACTTAATCCTGTTTTTATTGAGCTTCAGGATTGTATTTAACTTTTTTGTTTTGCCCCATCGAAATGCCAATGATTATGGAGATGTGGTTCGCAAACAAGCGCAACATTTAGGGACAACTTATCAGGATCAAGAATTGTATGTGTACAAAGATCTATTGATGGAGCCAGCTTTATCTTTTTATATGACAAATACTAGAGGACAAATAATCCCTAGGAAATATCAAGGTTTTCAAGGGGATGCCTTATACATCGTTCATCCAGATACCATACCTAAATTAAATTTTGAAAAAGTGGATTCTCTCTTGCAGCGGCACGGAAATAAACCCACTTATTTTATTGGAAAAATTAAATAACATCGGTCTTATGCAGCCAAAAATATCAGCCGTTGTCACGGTTTTCAACGAAGAAGATAATCTCAAACCTTTAGTAGATCAAATTACTGAGGCTTTAAAAGATTTTGAATACGAAATTGTCTATGTAGATGATGGCTCAAGTGATGATACGGTCAAAAACCTCAAAGCTTTACAGCACGACCGGTTGAAAATAGTAGAATTCAAGAAAAATTACGGCCAAAGTTTGGCGCTCATGGCGGGTATAGCCGAAGCATCTGGTGAGTTTATCGCTACTATGGATGGAGACCTACAAAATGATCCCAGTGATATTCCGATGATGCTAAAAGCGGCGGAGGAAGGAGATTTTGACATGGTAGCCGGAAACCGTGCCAACCGCAAAGATGGTATGTTTTTGCGGAAGATCCCTAGCAAAATAGCCAACTATATTATTCGAGTAGCAGGCGGGGTTCGGTTAAAAGATTATGGATGTGCGCTCAAAGTATTCCGGGCTGACTTAGCAAAAGATCTCGGCTTGTATGGTGAGCTACACCGCTTTATACCGTTACTAGCCCATTTAGAAGGAGGTAGAATTACACAGGTAGATGTTAAGCACCACGCCCGCAAATTTGGAGAATCTAAGTATGGCCTGAGTCGTACTTTTAAAGTGATTTCAGATTTGCTATTGATGCTTTTCTTCAAGCGTTACATGCAAAAACCAATGCACCTCTTTGGAAATACAGGTGTATTTATGATTGGGCTTGGGGTCTTAATTAATGTCTATCTATTGATTGTAAAACTACTCGGGAATGATATTTGGGGAAGACCATTATTGATCCTCGGGATGCTATTATTATTTATGGGGGTCCAGTTTATCACCATCGGTATCGTGGTAGAAATCCAGATGCGGACCTATTTCGAATCGCAGCAGAAAAGGCCGTACAAGATCAGACGAATTACAAAAGGAAAATTAATCCAAAACCTGTAACGACGCAACGCATTGCGTCGCATCAGATCCAGACGTAACGACGCAATGCATTGCGTCGCGTCGCATCATAATCAACAAATCATACCAACACATGAGAGCAGTCATCCAAAGAGTCTCCGAAGCATCCGTAACCATTGAGGGGCTTGAAAAATCTAGGATTAAACAAGGCTTATTAATTCTATTAGGTATCGAGGATGCAGATACTACGGAGGATATAGAATGGCTATGCAAAAAGATTAGTCAATTACGGATTTTCAATGATGATAATGGGATCATGAATGTATCCGTCCAGGATGTTCAGGGAGACTTATTAGTTGTCAGTCAATTTACCCTTTTTGCTAGTACTAAAAAGGGCAATCGACCTTCTTATTTACGTTCTTCCAAACCTGATGTAGCCATCCCTATTTATGAGCAATTTTGTAAACAACTAGCTTTTATTTCTGGCTTGACAGTCCAAACGGGTACTTTCGGTGCTGATATGAAAGTACAGTTATTGAATGATGGACCGGTGACGATTTTAATGGACACCAAGGATAAACAATAAACCAAACCATATGACCATTCAAGAACTTCAACAAACTGTAGATAATTGGATTCAGACCATTGGCATACGTTATTATAATGAATTGACCAATACAGCGGTGCTAATGGAAGAAGTAGGCGAAGTTGCCCGTCTAATGGCCCGTTTGTATGGAGAGCAATCTTTTAAATCTGAGACGCAAGCGGAAACAGCTAAAGCAGACCTCGCAGATGAAATGGCTGATGTCCTTTTTGTCCTGACTTGTTTGGCCAATCAAACAGGGATTGATCTGGCCGAGGCCATGGAAAAGAACTTAACTAAAAAAACAAAAAGGGATAAAGAGCGACATGCAAATAATGAAAAGCTGAGATAAGCTTAGGCAAAATGACCTTACCTTTAAGGTATGTCCATCATTCTGGTAAAGGAGTCTCTTCCATGTCTTCAGCTGCTGTATTGCTATCAGCTGCCTCGCGATAGGGCGATTGCTGTTGTTGCTCCTTTATTAGCCTAATAGAAAAGAAGCTGGCGGCACTTAAAGTGACCAAGGCCAAAACAATGATTCCATCATAGACTTCCTGAATGATAAAAAAGTCATACAAACCATGAATGCCAACTGGAAGTAACCAACCCATCCAGAGCAGTTGTTTGCGTTTGGCTGGATTGAAACGAGCCTTTCCTACAAAGAATCCCATAATTGCCGCAAACGAAGCGTGTGCTGGTACGGCGGTTATGCCTCGGATCAACGTAGTAGTCATTTCATATTGGTAGGCGTAAAAGATATTTTCCAAGGTCGCAAATCCCATCCCAATCATGGTAGCATACACAATACCGTCAATCGGTTCATTAAAAAATGGACGATTAAAAGGATAAAGCCGTAAAGCCAAAAACTTGAAAGTC
>CAXIDD010000038.1:0-15965 GCA_964021975.1 uncultured Saprospirales bacterium
CTGCTTTGTACAAAATCTCCGTTACATCTTCGATGGTCTCATCGGTGGTAGTAAAACGATCATAGTGGTAGCAGCGGACCCCCCAAACTAAGTTTAGGGTAGCTAGCATATGCATTTGATCTGAAAATATGAAAATCCCAGCACCTAGTTGTGGTCGGTAGCTAGATACTTTGAAGGCGGTATATCCTGATGAGGTCATTCCAATAATTGCTTTAGCTCCTACATCTTCTGCGGTACGACAAGCATTAAAACAAATGGCATCTGAAAGGAAAGTTCGAGATTTGCTGGCCGGAGTTGGCCTACGATCGTGGAAACTTCTGATTTTTTCAGCTTCTTCAATAATTTTGTTCATTTCCTCAACCACTAGGACAGGGTGCTTTCCAACGGAAGTTTCTCCACTCAGCATGACTGCATCTGCTCCATCCAGAACAGCATTGGCTACATCGGTTACCTCTGCACGTGTAGGTCCAGGGTTGGTGATCATGCTATCCATCATTTGAGTAGCTACGATAACAGGTCTTGCTCTTTGAATACACTTTTTAATGATTGATTTTTGAATGCCCGGTATTTGCTCGATAGGTACTTCAATACCTAAGTCACCACGGGCAACCATGATACCATTAGAGTGCTTAATGATTTTGTCAATATTTTGAACCGCCTCTGGCTTTTCAATTTTGGAAATAATTTTAGCAGGATGGTTGTGTTCTTCGATGATTGCTTTTAATTCCTTTACGTCTCTGGGGTGTCTAACAAAGGAAAGGGCGATCCAATTAATAGGCTGGGTTAGCATATATTTTAAATCTCGACGATCCTTTTCTGTTAGTGCAGGTAAAGAGATATTGGTATTGGGTAAATTAACCCCTTTACGAGAAGAAAGGACACCACCGAATAAAACTTTGAGTTTAACGGTATCCATTTTATTGGTTTCCGTCACTTCAAGGACGAGCTTACCGTCATCGATCAGTACTTTTTCACCTACGTTTACATCACGAGCAAACTCTTTGTAGCTCATGTATATTTTTTCCATGTTTCCAATACATGGTTCATTAACGAAAGTCAGGATATCTCCCTCATTGATTTCAAGGCCATTGTTCTCCATTTCGCCAATTCTAAGCTTGGGGCCCTGTAAATCTCCCAATAAACTGATGTGTAGGCCAAACTTCTCATTAATGTGAATGACATGGTCAATGACCTCTTGATGATCTTCATGTTTACCATGAGAAAAATTCATCCGGAATACATCTACTCCAGCTTGAACGAGTTCTAATAAATTTTCGTAAGACCGGGAAGCTGGGCCTACCGTTGCTACTATTTTTGTATTCTGATGATCTACAATTTTCATGTGTTAGCTGATTTTTAGCCAGTTTTAGGCTCTAGTTTTGCAAAAGCTATAGTGAAGCAAAGGTGCTGCAAGTTGCAAATAAAAAAATATCTGCAAACTAAGTGTAAAGTTTACAATAAATCATCTTATAAAAGTAATTTTTATAGGAAAAAACGAAAGACGGCCCGTTTTTTTGTGCTAAAGTAAAGCGAATGATGCTCCTAGAAGCCTTTTAAATAGGACTTTAGGAAAAAAAAGAACAAAAACTTTGGTTATTGAAATGGTTCTACTTTACTTTGCACTGCATTCGTTAACCATAAAAAGACGAATTATTTATGTCAGATATATCAACTAAAGTTACAGCAATAATCAAGGACAAGTTAGGCGTTGAAGAGTCAGAAATTACTCCAGAAGCTAGCTTTACCAATGATTTAGGTGCGGATTCCTTAGATACAGTAGAACTAATCATGGAATTCGAAAAAGAATTTAATATTGCAATTCCAGATGACGAGGCGGAGAATATCCAAACCGTTGGAGATGCAGTCACTTACTTAGAAGAGAAAGCTTAAACGTAAGTTTAACCTGACTTCTTCTATTTAGAGAAAGGATCAAAATAGGAATATCCTTCCTATACAACGAAGAATGGCATCTAAATATGTGATTCCTGGTTATTTGTTCCTTTCTCTTTTTTTTCAATGGTTCTTCTGCATAAAGGTTTTTTCATCTCTTATTTGTGTGAAATCCCTTTCGTGCAGATTCACCCCATCTTTTCGTACGCTGCTGGTTAGAAGGCTACAGCGTAAGTAAAGGCTTAAAATTATAGCTACTTTTGAACCTTTACTGTATCCAAATAAATCACTATCAATATGAGAAGGGTTGTTATTACTGGATTAGGGGCGATTACGCCAATAGGAAAGACCATTCCAGATTATCGTGAAGCATTAAAAGCTGGTGTAAGTGGTGCCAAACCAATTACTCTTTTCGATGCGACGAAATTTAAAACACAATTCGCGTGTGAAGTCGAAGACTTCAATGCAACTGATTATATAGACCGTAAAGAGGCTAGAAGATTAGATCGTTTTTCACAATTCGCACTTGTAGCCGCTTCTGAATCAGTTACTGATGCTGGATTAGAAGATCAATTGGATCAACTAAACCTTGATCGGATAGGTGTTATTTTTGCCTCTGGAGTAGGTGGCTTAGGATCTCTAGCACAAGAAATTGGAGAATTTACCCTCGGAGATGGTACTCCTCGGTATAATCCCTTTATGATTCCCAAGATGATTGCTGATATAGCTGCGGGACATATCTCCATGAAATATGGATTCAGAGGGATCAATTATGCAACAGTTTCCGCTTGTGCTTCTGCTTCTCATGCCCTTATGAATAGCTTTGATAGCATCCGTTTAGGACGTAATGACGTCATCGTGACTGGTGGCGCAGAAGCAGCAATTATCGAAACAGGTATTGGGGGCTTCAATGCTATGAAAGCACTTTCTACGCGCAATGATGATTATAAAACAGCATCTCGTCCTTTTGATTTGGATCGAGAAGGCTTTGTTTTGGGAGAAGGAGCCGGCGCTTTAGTCCTAGAAGAATTAGAGCATGCTCAAAAGCGGGGTGCAAAAATATATGCCGAAGTTGTGGGTTGTGGTGCAACTGCAGATGCACATCATATTACAGCTCCACATCCAGAAGGATTAGGGGCCAAAAATGTAATGTTGATGGCACTTGAAGATGCTGGGATGGCTCCAGAAGATATCGATTATGTAAATGTACATGGTACTTCTACCCCTCTTGGAGATATTGCTGAAGTTAAGGCAATTCAGTCGGTGTTTAAAGATCATGCCTATAAGCTAAACATTAGCTCTACTAAGTCTATGACAGGTCACCTCTTAGGTGCTGCTGGAGCAGTAGAGGCCATTGCTGGAGTACTGGCTATTGAAGGGCAATTTATTCCACCAACAATCAACCATTTTACTGACGATCCTAATTTAGATCCAGGTTTGAACTTTACCTTCAATAAGGCGCAAGAACGTGAAGTAAATGCGGTATTGAGCAATACTTTCGGTTTCGGAGGACATAACTCTTCTGTGATCGTCAAAAAATTCAATGGATAGGTAGACCACCGATTTTTAGTGGCATACATATCAATAATAAAAGACAACTATTGAGGTTTGATTATTTAATCAGCCCTTTGTACCTTACAGAAATATCGTTTAATTTGTAATATCTATTTTACAGATTATCCAATTACATCTAAGGTACCTATAAAAGATTCAAGCGGAATGTGAACGTTCCGCTTGAATCTCAATTTAGATCGTTATTAACTTAATTTTACCTATTTCAGAGGAAAAGCTAATTGGTTTTCGCTGTCTTTATAGGTATAGATCTGCTGTCTACATTATTTGTATCAAGTATGTAAATCTGATTGAGATTGCGCTTTATTTTTAGAATATACAATTTATGGTTTTCCAAAGATAAAGACTTCACAAGAAAGCTGAGGTCCCTCTTAGGTTTTGTTCCTTCCAATTTGGCCATTTTTAAATTGGCTTTCGCACACAAATCGAATTCATCAGAAAAAGATGATGGTATCCAGAATAATGAAAGGTTGGAATACCTTGGTGATGCTGTACTTGGGACTATTGTAGCCGAATATCTCTTCCAGAAATACCCGAATAGCGACGAAGGGTTCTTGACTAAAATGCGCTCTAAATTAGTGAAGCGGAAGTCTCTAAATATGATTGGTGATAAAATGGGCCTGGATGTGTTACTCTCTGAGCACAACAATACACGTTTGTCTCGATCAATGTTGGGCAATGCGGTAGAAGCCTTAGTAGGTGCCGTATACCTCGAAAGGGGATACAATGGTACGAAACGCTATATTATTAATCAAATTTTGCGGAAATACGTCAATATCCACCAGTTAGAAAGGGTCGACGATAATTATAAAAGTCAATTGCTTGAATGGTGTCAGAAAAATGGGCGTAATGTCAATTACAAACTACTTGCTCGCTATAAATTTGAAAAAAGGGATCGCTTCAAAGTTGCGGTAATGATTGATGGCGAGCGAAGGGCTGTCTCTGATGACTTTAATAAAAAGAGTGCAGAGCAAAGTGCTTCGGAAAAAGCCATGCTTGCTCTGGGTATTTTAGTAGAGGAAGAAGACTAATGTCCACTTAGCATGGACTTACTCCACAAATATGAAGCCCGAATTGAAGAGATGCTGCTCGGTGTCCGAGAGCTGGAACAATGGATTTTAGACCAAGCTCAACAGGGGTTTGCCCAATTACAAAAAGAAGATACTGCTGCTTTTGAAGCGATTGCTGGTCGTTTGGTAGACTTACGTCTTGGATCAATTGCTCGGAGGATTCGAACTCTGGAGCGGCTACGTCAACAGGAAGACTGGCTCCCTCCAGTAAGATCCACTCTTGCCGAATTGTACCTTTTTACCCAAAGGTTTAAAAAAATCTATCAATTGGAGCCTTTGCAACGTCTAGACTTGTTGCAGGAAGGCGGTGTAAATTTACCCAAAAAAGATATTCTAACTTCCGAACCGGCTATCCAGGATTATTGGTTAATTCTAGGAGTAGAAATAGGGGCAGAAGAAAAAATCCGTTATCGCCGAACTTGGCTTTGGGGTGAAAGTCAGCAAAAAGCTGCCCTGATTCTTGATTTTGCCTGGGGTAGCGAACCTTTTCCAGGGCATTACACTGTTGGAGCAGCTATTGAAGCAAAGGTCATCTATTACCCAGCCGCAGTACCGATTCGGGCACTAATCGAAGCGCCACAAGAGATCAATCGACCTTTTACTAAGTTGGAAGGTACAACTTCTATGAGCGCTTTTAGTCTAACTTATGCTCAGGTACTACAAAGGGCACCCGGTACAATCTCTTATCCAGTCTTATTACAGAATATGATTCCTTTCCATCAAGAAGGACAATTTTATCTGAGTGATACGGATCATTATTACAGACCGCTTGAGGTAGCATCAATGCAAGCTTGGCGGCTGATTGCACTGAGTGGAGGAGAGCCTATTAGTTTGTTTGCCACCTGGAATGGCAGCCAATTTAAACCATTGAGTGCTTTGGTGAATAAACGGGTGATCGTGCTGAGTTGAATAGATAGCCAAAGTCTTCAAACTTTGGCCATCTATTCTAGTTTCAGGCGAATCTACCGCGCCAAATACATGTAGCGTTTGCTATCCAAATCTCTAAAGAAAGGATCAGATAAGTCTTTAATAAAGCGAATTTCTTCGCCGGTAGACCTCATTTCAGGCCCTAGGTTCTTATCGACATTCGGGAACTTATTAAAAGAGAAGACCGGTACTTTGATAGCGTAACCACTTGGCTGTGGATTGATGTCAAAGTCCTTTAGTTTATGCGTCCCCAACATGATTTTTGTTGCAATTTTTAGGTACGGTACCTTATAAGCCTTAGCGATAAATGGCGTAGTACGAGAGGCCCTTGGGTTGGCTTCAATTACAAATACCTTATCGTCTTTGATCGCAAATTGAATGTTGATCAAGCCCTTAATCTTAAGTGCTTTGGCTAATTTCTTGGTGTATTCTACCATTTTGGCAACCGCCTCTACCGAAAGACTATAAGTAGGCAGTACCGCGGAGCTGTCACCAGAATGAATACCGGCAGGCTCAATGTGCTCCATGATTCCCATAATATGTACATCATCACCATCACATATAGCATCGATTTCTGCTTCTTTGGCTCTTTCCAGGAATTGGTCGATCAATACATTGTTATCTGGCATGTGTTTGAAGATGCTCAAAACATGGCGCTCCAATTCTGTATCATTAATTACAATCCGCATCCGTTGACCACCCAGAACGTAGGAAGGACGTACCAATACTGGATAACCTACTTCATTTGCTACTCTGAGTGCATCATCCGTATCACGGGCTGCGCCATAGCGTGGATAAGGAATACCCTGTTCTTTCAGCAAATCAGAAAATGCTTCCCGATCTTCTGCTAAGTCCATAGATGGATAAGTAGTTCCTACAATAGGAATTCCTTTCTTGTGGAAGGTTTCGGCTAGTTTTAACGCCGTCTGGCCACCAAGCTGGACGATGATACCATCTGGTTTTTCTAGCTCGATGATTTCTTCGAGGTGTTCCCAGAAGATGGGCTCGAAGTATAGCTTATCGGCCATGTCAAAATCAGTGGATACGGTTTCAGGGTTACAGTTGACCATGATGGCTTCGTAGCCCACTTCTTTGATGGCTAATAAACCGTGCACACAACAATAATCAAACTCGATCCCTTGTCCAATCCGGTTAGGACCAGAACCTAGTACGATAATTTTTTTCTTTCCTTGAGTTGGAATACTTTCATTTTCGCTATCAAAAGTAGAGTAGAAATAAGGCGTTTGTGCTTCAAATTCAGCGGCACAAGTATCTACCATTTTATAGGTTCTACGGATATCTACTTTTTTACGATGCTTGGTTACGGCTTCTTCTTCAATCCGCATGAGCCAAGCAATTTGTGCATCAGAATAACCGACTTCTTTTAGTTGGCGAAGGAAGTCCACAGGAATATCTTCTGGCACATTATAATATTGCAGTTGTTTCTCCATTTTGACTAAGCTCTTGATTTGTTTGATAAACCAAGGGTCAATGTGGGTTAATTTTTGTACGGTTTTAGAGGGAACCCCTAAACGTAGTGCATCTTTCAGACGGAAAATCCGATCTTCACTAGCGGTTTCTAGTCTTTCTAAAATATCTTCCGTTCTGATCCATTCTTTTTTATCTGCACCCAAACCTTTGCGGCCATTTTCAAGAGACTGACAGGCTTTTTGCAAGGCTTCCAGGAAGGTACGGCCGATTCCCATCGTTTCTCCTACGGACTTCATTTGCAAGCCTAGTGTATGATCTGCTCCGTGGAATTTAGCAAAGTTCCAACGTGGCATTTTTACGATTACATAATCCAGCGTTGGTTCAAAGTAAGCAGAAGTCGTTTTGGTGATTTGATTTTTCAACTCGTCGAGCGTATAACCAATCGCCAGTTTTGCAGCTATTTTAGCAATAGGATACCCTGTTGCTTTACTAGCTAGAGCAGAAGAGCGAGATACTCTTGGGTTGATTTCAATAACAATCAACTCTTCTGTTTCTGGGTTTTGAGAAAACTGGATGTTACAACCACCCGCAAAGTTGCCCAGTGCGCGCATCGCTTGAATAGCCTCATTACGCATTTGTTGATACGCCGTGTCCGACAGAGTCATCGCAGGGGCTACGGTGATGCTATCTCCAGTATGGATGCCCATTGGGTCTAGATTCTCAACCGTACAAATGATGACCACATTATCTGCATCATCTCGCAAGAGTTCTAATTCGAACTCTTTCCAACCTAATACCGCTTTTTCTACGAGTACTTCGTGCGTAGGTGACATATCCAGACCTCTACGCAACGCAGCGTCGAATTCTTCTTCCTTATGCACGAATCCGCCACCGGTACCTCCAAGCGTATAAGAAGGACGGATTACCAATGGATATCCAATTTTTTGGGCAGCTTCTTTACCTTCTAAAAAGGAATTCGCTATGAAAGAAGGGGCTACTTTGAGACCAATATCAATCATGTGCAAGCGGAAAGCTTCGCGATTTTCTGCTAATTCGATGGCATCAATATCTACGCCAATCATACGCACGTTGTACTTCTCCCAGACACCCATTTTGTCTGCTTCGATAGCCAAATTTAGTGCTGTTTGGCCACCCATTGTTGGTAAGACGGCATCAATATGCCTTTCTTCCAGTACTTTAACAATGCTGTCAACGGTTAGGGGTAATAGGTAGACATGGTCCGCAGTAACAGGATCAGTCATAATAGTAGCCGGATTCGAATTGATGAGACTGACCTCAATCCCTTCTTCTCTTAAGGAGCGGGAGGCTTGGGAGCCAGAGTAATCAAATTCACAAGCTTGACCAATAATAATAGGACCGCTACCTAGGATTAGGACGGATTTTATGGAAGTATCTTTTGGCATTAGAAAGACTTTTGTAGTTTACCTATACGAAAGTTTTTTATTTAAAAACACTTCAGTATAGATGATTGTGCTCAACAAATGTGGATAAATCGCCCGCAAAGATACATCATATCTTGAACTCATTTTAGATTCTAGGAAAGAAGTTGTTCAAAAACAGGACGATATTATAAAGAAATGGGCTGCAATCAGTAAGATTGCAGCCCATTTGGTGCTTTTATAAGTAAGAAATAGGAGTGCTTACTTAGAAATGGCATAAGACAAACCTAATATATAATAAGTTTGTAATGGGTTACCTGACTGCTCCGCAGCCCTCGCTTCTTGTTGGTTGCTTCTCAAACCAATATCTAGCCCGACACCAATACCTTTGACGGCGGTACTGAAATTATTGACCCAAGTCCAATTGGATAAATCACTGCCACCGTAACTGAGGAAAGCAGAAAGATTGGATTTCCAGGCGACATTTTCACCAAACTTCCGAGTATAATCTACTACTACTTTAGCCCCTAAAGAAGAGTCAAAGTTGACGTCATCATCAGAAAAAACAAAGTTGTAGTTTAATGGATGAGCGACTACTACCAAATTTTCAATTGGGGTCCAAGTAGCTCCGACCCCTAAATCGAGGTAACCAGGATTATTCAATTGGCCATCTAAAACAGACGTCCGGTATTCTCCAAGTGTAGAGATGGCTAGCTTTTTGGTGATATTTCTACCATACAGGGAAGTGATGTTAAAGGCATCTGCCGCTACTTGAAAGCCATCTTCGTCGTTTGGATTGTCTTTATCGTCAAATTTAAGCCAGCCTAAGGTTAAATTGGCACTGTTACGCCAAAAGGCATTTTCATATTGAGCATTCACAAACCCAGTGGTAGAAAAACCAATATTTACAGCGGAGGTACTTGGTTGATCCTTAGGGAACCAATTATTAAAATTGGAGAAGTTGAGGCCAATATTGCTCAGTAATCCTTTCTTCCACCTTGGGTAGGGGGTCAATTGTTCTGTGATATTCGCAATGCCTTTCTTTAGAGTAGCAGCTTGACCTTGTAATGCTTTTAGTTCAGCTTCAACTGCTTTCAGAGAATCTGCTTTGCTTGCTTTTTGTTGTTGTAATGCTTCTACATTTTGTGCCATTAGGTTGGTGCCTAAAAAGCTAGTCATTAAAAATAGAAGAACTAATCCTTTTTTCATGTTAATGATTGTAAGTGAAATAATTTGAAGTTGATAAGCTTGCGACGTTCATCAAACAGTTGGGTCACAAATTCTTCTGTAAAGGTAATCTACCCAGTGGAAATGACAAAAAGGAGCGGTAAACAAGTACATCAGAGGAGGGCTTGTTAGGTATGATTTGGGCTAGGGGCAAAAAAAAACTCCGCATCTGCGGAGTCTTGCTAATAACAAATCATAATCTCATGAAAAAAAATAAGACGACCTAATTTTTAAAATTCTTTTAACTGTGGTTTAAATTGGATTCCTTGACAACTCTACTTGGCAAGGAATCCGTTTTTTGGGATCATGACCCTCCGCCGAGGATCGATTTTACTCAATTTTACAATGCTGGTTTTTGGGATAGCCTTTCGTTGGCTATTATTTAAAATCACAATTTTTTATTGAATCATTTGCCCTTTGGCAAATCGGTCAGGAGTTTATATTGTGTATCTCCTTCTGACAATACAAATATGCAGTGGTCTGGGCTTCAAAACAAAGACATATTCTGACTTTTGTTGAATAAAAAAAAGGGTTTATAGTTTTATATAATTGATTAATAGTGGTTTATACTGATTTTTGTTGAAAAATAAATTTAAAAAATCAATGTATTTTTCATTAAAAAGTCCTGAAATGTTGAAAATGGACTATTGCTGCTAGCTAGAGGAGTCCAAATGGCCGTTGAAAATAGCTTCTAAGATAGGGGCAAAAAAAAACTCCGCATCTGCGGAGTCTTGCTAATAACAAATCATAATCTCATGAAAAAAAATAAGACGACCTAATTTTTAAAATTCTTTATAACTGTGGTTTTGAATGAGTTCCTTGCCATCTCTACTTAGCAAGGAACCCGTTTTTTGGGATTATGAATCCTCCGCCGAGGATTCGTTTACTCAATTTTACAATGTTGGTTTTTGGGATAGCCTTGTGGCTATTATCTTAAATCATAATCTTCAAATCGGTTGTTGCCCTTTGGCAACTTTCAGAAGTTAATACTCTACTTTATTTCCTTCTGACAATACAAATATGCAGTGGTTTGAGCCTCAAAACAAAGACATATTCTGACTTTTGTTTAAAAAAAAATAGTAAAATATTTTTTATTTAGTTGACTATCAGTTTTTTACAAAAAAATATGTTGAAAAATTATTTTATTTTTTGCCCTTAAAAAGCATGTTTTTTTTATTTTTTCTCTAAAAACACCACAGAATCTATTTAGATAGATTAGAAAGGCAGAATAATAATGGTGTGATATTGGTAATTTAAGAATTTAAGTGCAGTTCCCTTTATTTGGGCTAGGGGCAAAAAAAAACTCCGCATCTGCGGAGTCTTGCTAATAACAAATCATAATCTCATGAAAAAAAATAAGACGACCTAATTTTTAAAATTCTTTATAACTGTGGTTTTGAATGAGTTCCTTGCCATCTCTACTTAGCAAGGAACCCGTTTTTTGGGATTATGAATCCTCCGCCGAGGATTCGTTTACTCAATTTTACAATGTTGGTTTTTGGGATAGCCTTGTGGCTATTATCTTAAATCATAATCTTCAAATCGGTTGTTGCCCTTTGGCAACTTTCAGAAGTTAATACTCTACTTTATTTCCTTCTGACAATACAAATATGCAGCGGTCTGGGGCCCCAAACAAAGACATATTCTTAATTTTGTTGGAGTAAAAAATGTATAATTTTTAATTAAATAAATGATTGTCAGTTACTTATAATTAAATTTGTTGATAAAATATTTTAAAAATAACCAATATTAAAGCCGTTTTTTTATTAAAAAGAGTCTAACCACCAGACAAAGCCTGGAAAATTAAGACCTCTTCAGCCTCTTTTAGCTGATCCTGTAAGTGTATTCGATCCTGTATTAGGGATTGGTCAATAAATATATTGATGTGTTGACGCAAGGCTCCGGTCTCATCTCGCAAGTAAGAATTAAGTCCAGGGTATTCCTGTTCCAGGTTATCGAGCAATTCTCGAACCGTATTCCCTGCATGTTGAGCTTCCTTAATATCCGGAAAGAAACGTTTTAAAGCAGGAGTGAAACTCAATTTTGGCATCTTCTAATGATTTGATTGTTTTCTTTTGTAATAGCTTCTCATACCTTTATAGTTTGTTCCCAGGCTAGGATACCTCCTTTTAAGTTCCATAAATTATCAAAGCCATAGTCATTTTGTAAAATCCGAATTGCACTAACACTTCTGGCTCCTGACTTACAATGAACGACTACCTTGAGGTCTCTGGGGATTTGGTCCACTTTTTCCTTTATTTGACCTAAAGGAATCAATAAGCCACCCATCTGATGGATTTCATATTCATTCGGCTCCCGAACATCCACTAATAGATGGGGCACTTGATTGACTTTCCAGGTTTGGTAGGTAGTTATGTCGATCTCTTGATAATCCTGTTCTGGTACCGCGCAATATGTGGCTAATGCTTCCAAGCTTTGGATCTGAACGGCTGGATTTTTAGGTATTTTCAACACTCGCGTACTAAAAGCAGCCGCATCAAATAAAAATAATCGGCCAGCTAAAGGCTCACCAACCTTAGCTGCCACTTTAATGACTTCATTGGCTTGCATACTTCCGATGATTCCCGGAAGGACACCCAAGACACCTCCTTCTGCACAATTGGGTACGGCTTCAGGGTCCGGTGGCTCGGGGAAAAGATCTCTATAATTAACCCCTCTACTACCATCTGGATTCGGATAATTAAATACAGCTACTTGGCCTTCAAAGCGAAAAATAGAGGCGTAAACATTAATTTTTCCGGCTAAGACACAAGCATCATTCACGAGATAGCGAGTTGGGAAATTATCAGTGCCATCTGCAACGATGTCATAGGGCGCAATGAGCTCAAGGACATTTTCTATATTCAAGCGTTGCTGATAAATATTGACCTTAATGTGTGGATTAAGTGCTTGTATTCGTTCTTTGGCGGCTACTACTTTGGACCGGCCAATATCAGCGTCCGTATACAAGTCTTGCCTCCGTAGGTTACTGATATCAACTATATCATCATCAATGATTCCTATTTCTCCAATTCCTGCAGCGGCCAGATATAGTAATACAGGGCTACCTAGTCCGCCTGCTCCCACCACTAAGACTTTGGCGGCCTTTAATTGTGCTTGTCCTGCCCGACCAAATTCTGGCAGGACAAAATGACGGGCATAACGTTTTAACTCTTCTGGACTCATCGTTTAATTTTAAACAGCTTCTAAACAAGTGCTTATTTTTCTAGGACTTTTTATACTTTGTGGCTAAAGTTATTTTTAAAGACATTGTGTGAAAAAAGCATAAAATATAGCAGATTTTTTGCCGAAAGCCTATTTATTACACCAAGCTTATCGGCAGATTCATCCGCCGTTACTAAGAAGCTATTTGAACTTGGCTTTTGAAAATCTTCAATAACAAATTCTAAGTGTTTAATTCAAATAGCTTCTAAAACAAAATACTGCTTTTAGTATCATGCAAACAAATCACAGGGAATAAATACCTACAATAAACCATTAAACCGGCAAACAATCTTTTCAACAAACCATCGAGACCATGACCTTAAAAGAACTTTTCGAATACATTGGCCAAAACCCCAATCACGTCATTTTTTTCTTTGCGCTGATTCCTTTCGCAGCTTTGCTAGGTACTTTTTTAGATGGTGATCGAGGGCATACCTCTCCTTGGAAATATATTTACTCCGTGCTCATTTATTTAGTTTGTATTCCGGGCTTGTTTGTATTGACTTTGAATATTTATATTTTTTTATTTGAAAAAGGGAGCATCATGAATTTTGATCTAGTGACTCAGTTGCTTCCTATCCTATCTATGGTCCTGACCTTACTTGTTATCCGCAACAACATGGATATGGCAGTCATCCCTGGATTTAATAAACTTTCGGGCTTATTAATGTTGATTACTGCTGTAATTGGCTTGATGTGGATTATAGATCGTACTCGACTTGTTGCTTTTATACAATTGCGCTTCGAGTTTGTAATCCTTATTTTCGTGGTCCTCTTATTGATGATGCGCTTCGGATTTAAACGAACATTTGGTTAATGATTTCCCAATAAGCCATTTGGCAAAAAGCCAAAATTAGCCAGCACATCTTTCACGCGCTGACTTTTTATGAATTCTTCAAAAGTTGTGGCCAGTGGATGGGGCTCTCCTAGCTTGTGTAAGCGTAAAAACTGATGAGGAATGGGATCGTACAAACGGTCATCGACTTCAATCCAACTGCCAACTTCTGTATACTGTGGAGATAGTACCAACGATTTGGCCGTAAAGCCAATGGAAACTTCGCCACTGGTAATTAATTGATTGGTTTCTATAAGGTTTTTTTGATAAACCAAGCGGGGACCCAGAAAATCCATCATCTCTTCTTTTTCCAAAATAGATAAGATCGTAGCGCCGTAGGCTGTACTTTTTGGATCGGGTAAACCCACTGTTTTAATACTGGGACTTCTTAAAGCGACCATGTCCGGCATGTAACCAGATTCTAAAGTCCAGAGCACCAGTTTACCGTAAGCAATGTCTTCTGGAGGAGAAGGGCTAAAACCATTTTGAAAAAGACTATCCAGGAAGGCCTGATCAGTGGTGAATAAAAAGTCAAAGAGTGTATCTTTTGTTATTTGTGTATCTAAATCGGTGCTGCTGCCCACTTTTACCTGAATGGGCACATTATAATCTAAATTAAAGATTTGAGTCAGTACTTGTACAACGTACTGCATATTACTGCTAGTAGCGATGTATAAAGTGTCTAAAGTCTCAACGGGCGTTAAATTTTGCTCCTCATCAGGTTGATCAGGCTGGCAAGCACTAAAAAATAGAATTATCGCTAAGCTGGCAATTACTTTAATTCGACTATATTGGCTCATTATTCTTTAAAATCAATTAATTATTCCTTCCTAAATGATCATCTGACCATTGTAGCCACTGATTCAGAACGCTTTTGCGTTGCACAGGGTTGCTGATACTATGACCTGCACGTGGATAAATCATCATTTTTACCGTTTTTTTCGCATCCTGCATGGCCCGATACATTTCCCATGCTTGTAGAGTTGGACTGCGAGTATCATTTGCTCCGTGTAAAATAAGCAAAGGTGTTTCTGCTTTTTTGACCTGGAAAATTGGAGAAGCTTTTCGATAAGCTTCTGGATTATCAATCAACAAATGGCGGTATTCCCACATACCTATTTCCCGATTACTGAATTCGTGTTGACCATACATGCTTACTAAATTAGCCATTCCGGCAATACTAATCGCTGCTTTAAAACGATCTGTCTGAGTGATTGCCCAATTGGCCATATAGCCACCATAACTCCAGCCTCCAATGACCAGTTGGTCTTCACTTGCAATTCCTTCTGTAATTAAATAATCAATGCCCGCCATAATATCTGCAAAGTCGGTTTGTCCGAATGCATTTCGGTTACCAGTGTAAAAGTCTCGGCCATACCCAATACTTCCTCGAAAGTTTGGTTGAAAAACAAGGTAGCCTTGATCTGCGAAGAATTGTTTCATCCAGCCAAAATCATTTTTCACCAAGGCATCTGGACCTCCATGTGGGATGGTCATCAGTGGATAGGTATGGGAATCGTCATAATCAATAGGATAGGTCAATAGTCCTTGCACTGCTGTGCCGTCTTTACTCTGATAGTTAACAACTTGAGTATGCGTTTTTAACTTCGGATTTAATTCGGAGTTCAGTTGACTCAATTGTGTCGCATCTGCCAACTTCGCACCTAGTTGGACTTGATACAATTGAAGTGGTTTGGTTTGTTGGGAAGCTGTGAAGAACAAGTCTTCTTGGCTTAATTGGAAATCATAAATCACCCAATCAGGTGGTAAAATAGTTGTTATTTTTCCCTTTAAATCGGTTTGATAAATGGCAGTATGGGCATCTTTAACCGAAGAAAAGGCTAGCCGTTTATTATCAATCCAAGCGATTTTTTCAATCGTTGGGTCTAAGTCATAAGTGAGGTTTTTTTCTTTTCCATTTTTTAAATTGGCTACAAATAAGCCATCGTTACACGCATAACCGATGGTAGAACCGGTGAAGGCTATATATTTTCCGGAAGGAGAAAAAGCCAGTTGGTTTAAGGAATTGGCACCTGAAAAACGATAAATCTCCTGTTGGTTATTCAAATCGATTACCTTGATCCAACTGTTGGTAATAGATTCATAGGTGTCGTAATTTTTTGCACCTAGCATGGCTAAATACCGTCCATCCTTGCTAAAGCGAAAATCAATGATCCGCTCTTTTCCAGAAGTTAGCTTATTCTTCTCGCCGGTATTTATATCATAGCTCCAGATGGCATTGGTGAAAAACTCCGTTCCAACAACGTAGCCACCCCCATTTTCAGCGTCCGCAGCAGCGATAAGACTGTCCTTGGGCTCATCATCTACATAGGCAATGGTAGTCTCATTTTGCCATTGATAATTGGAAAGATAATACTGAGCATCCGA
>CAXIDD010000039.1:0-15910 GCA_964021975.1 uncultured Saprospirales bacterium
TATTCAATTTTTCGGTTTGGTAGAATTGATTTCAAGGTGCCAAATTGAGTTTCAAGGTCTTCATAAGTTTCAACATCAAGTTTTGCGTCATTGGCCGCAGCACTTAAAATAGTTTCAAAAGAACGACCAGTTCTTTGTGCATCAAATCCCGCAATTGACAGTTTATTTTCCTTGATGTATTGCATTAAGCCCCGGAACTCTTTTGTCCTCCACGGACCAAAAAAACCGCTAGTCAGTTGAGCCGGAGAAAATTGATCCTTGTTAAATTCAGGATGAATAAGCTCCCCGATTCCTGCTTCAAAAAGAATCACATCAAAGCCAGCCTGCTGATGTAAGTATTTAATGAGTTCATTTCGGATTAAAAACACTTCTTTCGATCCATGATTAAATTCACCAATTAGCACCATTCTTTTATTCCCAACTTCAGATTGGACAGTACTGAATTCATCACTTGGTGAAATGGAATCAATTCCGAGACTAACTGCACTATTGCCTAAAAAACGAAGTTGCTCCTCAGACAATTCCTGAGCTGATAGGCAGTTCCATGTAATAACCCATACAGCTATTAAAAGGCTGGTTTTAATCTTCATTGTGCCGAGCTTTAGATTTTTTAACAAAAAATATTTCCCTATTATTCCAGGCTTCTTTTTTTCAAAATTAAAATTGTTAGAAGGTATATTATTACGATAGCAAAAGGGATAGTTACAAATCGATAATCAGGCATTAAATACCATAAAGACAGTACAACAATTGTTCTAATCAGCGCATGAAATAAACCGACCCAATGCTTAATGATCCAGGAAAAAGGAACCCACATTATGCCCGTTAAGATCCCAACGGTAAGTGGCAAAGAAGTATAATCAACTAGAAAGAATGGAATGGCAATAGAATAAACTAAAATGGCCTCCCCTACGGTATACATGAATAGCGAATCAAAGACATTCTTAGGTTTGTTCTTATCTAAAAAATTTTCTCCAGTAAATTTGGAAATAAATAAGGCCAAGTAAACAATACTACCAGTGCCGATAAAGATAGCCCAAACTGATATTTGAGCCGAAAAGATCAAGCCTACTACCCCAATGATTCCCCAGACTATCAATCCAGATATTGGGGTTGCAAGAAATGGCCGATTGGTAAATTCTTTTCTTTGTTCTTCGAGTGATCGATTAATTTGTTCCATCTACGATAGTTGATTTAAGCCCAAAATCATAATTCTCGCATAATTTCAGATATTTATTCGACTAAGATTCGGAAAAATAAGTTTCTTGAATCCAAAAGTATGAAAATAGGAATCTCAATTTCATACTTTTCGTGCTAGCGAATTAGTCCAATACTTTCTAGTTATGTTTCCCCATCAAACCAAAATCAAAAGGTGTCCAAAAGCATGCCTTCAATCCACTTTCTTTAAATCCTGAATTCACCCAGGTATTGCAAGTATTAAAACAAGAATAGCTACCTTTTGCTTTATAGAAATCATCCTGTATCCCATAACCTTGATTAGCTAAAATCATTTTTTGGCCTTTTGCATCTAGCAAAAATGAATTTTCTAAATAGTTATTTAATTGCTGCAAATTAGATTCACTTATTTCAATTGCCAGCCAGTCTTTTTGGGTACTTTGGTAGCGGGTTAGGTGAATTAAAGAACTACTTTTAAGGAACATCGCCTGAAAGGCGTTTTTGAAAGTCATATCCGCCCAGGTCGGTGTGTTCAAATAGAAATTTTCGTCACCCCAACCAAAGGCCAGATATTGATCAAAAGGAGCATATTTTAAGTTTTGCAGCAAAGTGCTATCGATCCCTTCAATAGGTAAAACTAGATCTAAGTGGATGCCATTCGTACTTAGAAAAATGGTAAAAGGTTTGGGTTTATTTTGCTGATTAGTGTTTAGGGTTATGTTAGTAAAAAGGAGGGCGACTAAACCATACAGAACCGGCAAACTAATTAAGAGGAGAAGGTATTTGCCAATCTTTTTTAATAATTTCATGTTTATCGTTTTTTCAAAAGCTATTTTTGTCAGGAATGTTCAAACAGATGAAAAGCAAGGTATTCCTACTATTATTGTTCGCCAGTTGCTACTTGAACGGGCAGGAAGTCCCTCGAATTGTAGCCTACCAGACCGAAGACTATGAAGCTGATGGGCAGAATTGGATGATTACCCAGGCTTGTGATGGAAGTATTTTTGTAGCCAATTCAGCCGGAATCTTGCGTTATAATGGATTCAATTGGCAATTAATTCCGTTTAAAGAAAAACGCAGGGTCCGATCTGTTTTTTTAGGCAAAGATTGTAAGGTATACTGTGGAGGTTATCGAAACTTTGGCGTATTAGAGCAGGATGACCATCACAATTGGACTTACCAAAGCATTTCGGACACCATCTTTAATAATCGAACCGAAGAAGTTTGGCATATTTTTGCAGCTGATGAGCAACTCTTTTTTCAATCTTTTGCTGACGTTTACCAATACGATTATCAAAAGGCCCAAGTTTTGACTCCACCTGAAAATATCATGTTTGGGGCAAATTTAAATCAAGAAGTCCTTTTCCCTAAAATCAGGGGCGGCTTATTTACTTTTGAGAACCAAATATTTAAAGAAACAGGGCTATCCGGTAATTTCCCAAGCAATGCCAAAATAACTGGACTTACCACCTTATCTAGCCAAGAGCTATTGATCGCAACACAATTCAATGGCCTCTTTATTTTAAAGGAGAACCAAGTAATGAGTGTTGATCGTCCTATCCAAGATCTAGCTAGACGAGATCAAATTAATCGACTTCTTCGTCTTTCTGATGGCAGTACAGTCATCGGAACCATACAAGATGGTATTTTTATTTTAGATCAAAACCTCGACATTAAATTTCACATTAACCGCCAATCAGGACTTAGCAACAATACGGTCTTAGCACTTTTTGAAGATAAAGAAAAAGACCTTTGGATTGGAACTGATAATGGATTGAATCTAATCAAATTAAGCGAAGCCAATCGCTACTACTATGATAGGAATGATTTGATAGGCAACGTCGTAACTAGTATTAATTATGGCCAAAAGTTTTTCCTTGGCACCAATAAAGGCTTGTTTATCAGAGATGAAAAAGGCTTAGAGAGTATCCCTGAAATTCAAGATCAAGTTTGGTCTTTTTGGTCTGATACTGAAGAGAACCTATTGATTGGTCACAGTGAAGGAACTTCTCTTTACAGAGATGGCCAAATCTATAAAATATCTACTGTAACTGGTGGTCTTAAAATGCTACCACTCCCAAATGGGAAAGTGTTACAATCTACTTATACAGGCTGGATTTTGCTTCAGCCAACAAATAAGGATTGGGTTTTTGAACAAAGAGTATTAGGCACTAATGTCTCGTTTCTTAATTTTTTAATGCAAGGCCAAACCGTTTATGGGATTAATAGCAACGAAGGCCTGTTTAGACAGGTATTCAATGAAGATTTCACACAAGTCGTACAATCTGAAAACCTAAGAGGGAAATACCCAATACCAGGAACGGCCAACTTAGAATTTCACACCCTTAAAAATCAAGCATTTTTTTGTATTACAAATGATTGTTTTCAAATCGAAGGCAATACCTATCACAAATTAACAATAGGAAAAGACTCTACCTTATTAACTAAACTAAACCAAAAGCAACGGTATAAAAATCAAATGATACCTATTGATGGAGGCTATGCCAAGATCATTGAATCAGAAACCACCTCAATCGACAGCATTTACTTAGAGTATTTTCTAGTCAACAATGAGCCTTACCCACTCAATAAAGGCCCGGTATCTCTAAAAAGTGTAGAAAACAACTTGGATATACAATTATTGAGTGCCCAGTATCCGGTTCAAGCCAGTAATTATGAATATGCTGTTGATTACAAAGGAACAAGTCCTTATTGGTCTAGTCTTCCAGAAAATGGTAGAATCCGATTACAAGCTCTGCAAACTGGCACCTATCAAGTTCTGCTTCGAAATAAAGACCATTCTGCAACCATCGAACTACTCCATTTCGAAATTTCCCCTCCCTGGTATGCTTCCTGGCCTGGAGGATTACTCTACCTGGGCTTAACTTTTCTAAGCTATTTTTTCATCGTACGTTATCAAAAAAGGAAAGCACAGCTTAGCCAAGAGAAACTACTGGCAGAAAAAGAGCGAGAAATGGAAAAGGAAAGAATGCTTGCAAAGAATAATGAATTAGAAAGAGAGCTCAATTATAAAAGTCAAATGTTGGCCAACTCTACCATGACGCTAATTCAAAAAAATAAAATGCTCAATGAGTTGAAGTCTTTTATTGAAGAAGAACTTCAGGAAGCGACTCCAATTCGAAAGACCAAAAGCCGCTTAATGCACCTCATCAACCGCAATATCAATAGTGATGAAGATTGGCAAATTTTTGAGCATAATTTCAATCAAATCCACCAAGCGTTCATGGAACGTCTACAATATGAATTCAGCTCACTTAGCCCCAATGATTTGAAACTAGCCGCCTATATTCGCATTGGGCTACCTTCTAAAGAAATCGCCCCCCTAATGAATATATCCTTTCGTTCTGTTGAGAATAATCGCTCTCGTCTACGTAAAAAACTCCAACTTAATTCCTCTGACAACCTCAAAGAGTTTTTATTGCATTATGGTGAATAAAGGCATCTTTCTCTATTAATTCTAGCCTGAATAATTAAATTATCATTCCTGATTAAGTGTATTTTAAAACAAAAAAACTTAGGCCTTACTTGTGAGGTCTTTTTTTTGTCATGAAATTTATACACTTTTTATAAATACTTGATTTTCAATTAATTTAACCCTAATCTGAATTTAAGAAAATCTTAAAATAATTAGGATATGTGCGTTTTTTGTGAGGTAGTTTTGTGCAATTTTATTCTCTTATAAGGCTATATTGCAAAATAATAAACTGAATCTGAGTTACTAGTTTTTATGAAACATTCTTGTCTACTGCTATTAAGATTCGAAATGATTTTAGACAAGAAAATTATATCTGACCTTTTAAACTAAAAACGAATGAAACATCATTTGACTAAAATTCTTGGAACCCTACTCCTTCTATTCCCAGTGCTCTTGAGTGCTCAGCAAATGGAATACAGCGGGGTGGTCACCGGAGCTAGTGATGGGCTGACCCTTCCCGGTGTGAACATTCTAAATCAGACCGACGAAACGGTGGCCTTTACGGATCTAGATGGAAATTTCAGTATCATGGCTACGCCTGGAGATACTCTGGCATTTTCCTACATTGGTTACGCTACCCAAAAAGTTACCTTAACCAATAGTTCGCAATTAACTATTGTCCTGGAAGATGACAACCAATTACTAGAAGAGGTGGTGGTTGTCGGTTACGGCTCGCAAAAAACCAGAGATTTAACGTCTGCGATTTCTACGGTAGAATCAGAAGACATTCTTAAAACCCCCAACAGTCAACCCATGCAAGCATTGCAAGGAAGAATACCTGGGGTGCAAATTGTTAGTAGCGGTACGCCTGGTACCGGGCCTACCGTGCGTATCCGTGGTGTAGGTTCTTTCCCAGGATCAGGTAGTGAGGGGCCACTTTACGTTGTGGATGGGATGTTTTTCAACAACCTTGATTTCTTATCTCCTAATGACATCCAGAGTATTTCTGTCCTTAAAGATGCTTCCGCAGCAGCTATTTACGGAGTACGCGCAGCCAATGGTGTCGTAATTGTAGAAACAAAGTCAGGACGTCCAAATCAAAAAGCACAGATTGAATATGATGCTTATTATGGTGTCCAGGTAGCACAAAATGTGCTAAAAATGGCCAATGCAGAACAATTCACCCAAATGGCATTAGAGTCCGGCTCAGAAGCAGATGCCAGCTTTATCCTAGCGGCTATGCAGCGTTACGGCCGTAGTAGAGTCAATCCAAATGTCCCCGATGTAAATACCGATTGGTACGATGAGATTCTGAGAGAAGCCCCTCAACAAAACCATAGTTTAACCATTAGTGGTGGAGGTAGTGGAGCTACTTACTCTGTTTCTGGTAGCTACTTTAACCAAGACGGTATCCTAGACATGGAAAACGGTTTCGAACGTTTCAATTTACGTTCTAGAGTAGATTATCAAGCCAACAATTGGTTAAAAGTAGGTGGTAATGTGATCATGAGTAATTCTACTCGTCAAGCACCTGAGCAAGGCGCTTGGTTTAGAGCTTATTTTGCCGTGCCCATTATGCCTGTTTTTGATCAATCCAATACAGATGCTAGTCCTTTACCATTGGCGAATGCACAGGATTTGGGTTACCGCGGTAGTCAAAACCCTCTATCCGCTACTGAGTTCTCAAATAACCGTATTCAGTCTCGCAACGTTACCACAAACTTTTATGCCGAAGCATCCTTAATACCTAAAAAACTGGTATTCCGGTCGGCCTACTTCCATAATTTCATTAGCAATAATTCTAGAAATGTCGATCTACCATTTTTTGTAGGTAATGATTTTCAAAGAGTCGACGCTTCAATTTCTAAGGCGACCCAAACCATCTCCAATCAAATATGGGATAACACTTTAACCTTTACGGAGTCCTTTGGCAACCACAACTTGCAAATTTTAGGAGGTACTTCTTTTAGAGATGAATCTTTCCAATTTCTCGGAGCTCGAGGTCTAAACTTTCCTGTTGGCCAAGAGACTACCTGGTACATCGATCAGGCAGAAAACATTCCTGTTGATGGGGTTAATGATGGTGGCTCTCGAAACTATGGTCTGTCCTACTTCAGTAGAGTTGCCTATAATTACAAACACAAGTATCTACTTTATGGTACTTTCCGAGCTGATGGTACTTCCAAGTATCAAGAAAAATGGGGGTACTTCCCCACCTTTGGTGCCGGATGGGTGCTGTCTGAAGAAGATTTCTTTGATGTCAAAGGGGTCGACTACTTAAAGCTGCGTGCCTCTTGGGGTGCCTTAGGTAATGATGCCATTCCTGCCAGTGATGGAGCTAATAGTACAAGAATTGCAGAAACGGCAATTAATGATATACTAACTCCTGGAACGGTCACTACTGTAGCATTTTCTAGCTTGAGTTGGGAAAGAGTAGAAGAATTCAATATGGGACTTTCTACCTTACTATTTGACGAAAGGCTTAATGTTGAGTTAGATTACTTTAGCCGAGACACTAGAAACGCCGTACTTCCTGTTGAAATTCCGTCAGTTGGTGGTTCTATTCGCAGAAACGTTGGTGTAATCCGTAACTCTGGAGTTGAATTGAGTGCCGGATGGCAACAGACTTTAGACAATGGTCTTACCCTATCTGTTGGTGGTAATGTTGCCACACTAAATAATGAAGTTCGTGACATTTTCGGACAAACTCATATCGATGGTGGTTCAGCAGAGTTCAGACAACGTTCAATTGTTGGTGAGCCGGTTGCAGCTTTCTTTGGAAGAGAAGTGATAGGTGTTTACCAAAACCAAGCTGAAATTGACGCAGATCCAGTAGCTATTGAAAACAATTTAGAACCTGGAGACCTTAAATACCGCGATCAAAATGGTGACGGATTGATTAATGATGATGATCGGGTAATATTGGGTTCTTACCTACCAAGTTTAACCTACGGAGCTAATGTTAACCTAGGGTACAAAAACTTTGACTTTTCTGTGGCGATCTTAGGGCAAGCAGGTAATAGTATTTTAAACAGAAAGCGGGGTGAGGTTATTTTTACTAATGATACCAACATTGATGCAGATTTAGCAATAAACCGTTGGCACGGTGAGGGAACCAGTAACGAATATCCTTCTTCTAAAGGGATACGCAAGGGCTGGAACCAGCGTTTAAGTGACTATTTCATTGAAGATGGAGACTTCTTCCGTATCCAAAATGTTCAATTGGGCTACACAATTCAAGGGGATAAAGTCGCTATGGCGGGATTCCCGAATATTCGAGTTTATTTCACCGCAGATCGCCCATTAACTTTGTTTAATTACAATGGTTTCAATCCGGAAGTAGCTAATGGAATTGATCGTCAAACGTATCCTATTCCTGCTGTTTACACTTTTGGACTAAATGCGAAATTTTAATTTAAAAGAATAAAACTAAAATTACTAATCATGCTTATAAGAAAAATGTTAATGCAGGTAGTAGCACTTTTAGGGCTGGCACTACTCGCTCCAGCTTGTGCTGATGTACTTAACGAACAGCCTGAAAATACCAACCTTGCCGAAGAAGGTACAGATTTTACTATATCAGAAAATATGGTTTTACCACTCGTCGGTGCTTATGCCGAATTCTATACCAGAGGATGGGAAGGTATTCCATTAATTTCAGTGAGAGGAGATGATGTCAACGCGGGGGGACTTGGAGATCAACAAGACTTTACAGAAGCAGACCGATTCAACTACAATAAAGATTATTGGATGTTTAATTCTCTTTGGGAAGTATTCTACCGAGACATCTTCAATATGAGAGTAGCTGTGGATCAAATTGCCCTTTATCAGGAAAACGCACCAAACAAAGCTTTAGGTGAGCAATATATCGCAGAAGCAAAAGTAATGGAAGGTTTCTTGATTTTTCAGCTCTCTAGAGTTTGGGGAGATGTATTACTACCCGAAAGTTCTGATCCTTCTGATTTATTGACAGCTCCAATCTCTACTAAGGAGGAGGTCATGCAATATGTATCAGATCTAATGGATGAAGCCATTCCAAATTTACCAAACCTTCACCCTGCAGAACGCACAGATATAACTGGCGGCGTAACTAGAGGTACGGCATTAGCAATCAAGGCACTAGCCAACCTAGAGTTGAATAATTTCCAAACAGTAGCCGATGCTACCAGTGAGATTATCGCTTCAGGTCATTTTGCGTTGGAATCTGATTTTTACAATCTATTCAAGATTCCTGGAAAATTAAGTAGAGAGAATTTACTAGAGTTGCAGTATTCTGATTTCAATCAGCCTTCTGGAGATACCAGAAACTATTTAATGGCCTTTTTCGGTCCTCAAAACTGGACACCAAAAGTAGAAGGTGCTGGTAGTGGCTGGGGCTTTTATGAGCCAAGCTTTAAGTTTATTGACTTTATGTTACAACGCGGAGAAACGGTCCGTTTAGAAACGAGTGTACTCTTCACTGATAGAGGGATCGCTGAGCTGAAAAACTATGGTAATTATACCGATGAGCAACTGCCTGATTTTGTTAACAATACCACGCGCTCTGGAGACCGTATTAATGATTATGCACGGGCATATTTTGCATCTGGAAAACACTACTTACCTTCCGAGCAATTGACCCCTGGTCGTACTTCTTATGGTTCCAACAAAAACTATATCTGTATTCGTTATGCTGAAATTTTATTAATGCATGCAGAAGCACTTGTAAATGGTGCCAACAGTAGCTCTATGACCGCATTAGAAGCAGTCAACATGGTTAGAGATAGAGCAAACATGCCTGCTCTATCTAGTGTAACACTGGATGAGGTACTGAACGAAAAATTTGCTGAATTGGCAATGGAATGGGGCGTTCGCTACTACGATATGATTCGTTACGAGCGTTTTGATGAATTGGGTTATGATGGCCGCAGTTTCACTGCGGAAGATCGCTATTTACCTTATCCTCAAAATCAGGTAAACCAGCTTCCAGTATTGCAAACACAATAAAGCGTAATCTAGAAGCATCCTATTTTTTGACTATTAATCTTTCTACAATGAATAAAATAAAAATAAGTGCATTTATCTTGGTCCTAGCTCTCGTGGCCTGGTCTTGCCGGGAAGGCATCGATGACATCACGGCAGTAGCACCAGGACCAGATGAAGGTGCACCAGAAATAAGCATACAATTTCCAGCTGATGGCTCTAAAATTAAAGTTCTAGAGGCTGTCACCAGTATTAACATCAAATTTGAAGCTACAGATGACATCGAGTTACAGTCAGTTTCAGTAACTTACAATGGTACCGAAATTTCTTCCTTTACAGACTTTAAAGACTACCGTAGGTTATTAGCTGATTTTGATTACGATCAAGTCGCCAATGGCGTTCATGAATTGAGTATTATCGCTACTGATATCTCCGGAAAAAGCACCACAGAAACAGTTACTTTCGAAAAAGAGGCTCCCTACACTCCTGTTTATCCAGGAGAGGTTTTCTACATGCCTTTTGACAATGATTTCATTGACTTAGTAAGCATCACTAGACCAAGCGTGGTCGGTAATCCAGGATTTGCTGATGAAAGCTTAGGGGGTTTATCTGCTTACAAGGGTGTAGAAAATGGGTACTTGACTTTTCCTGCTCAAGCTTTTCAAAATCAGGAAATATCTGCTGTTTTTTGGATGAAAGTTAATGCTTCTCCTAATCGTGCCGGTATCTTGGTCATGGGACCTCCGGATGAGGCTAACCCTGATGCAGCTAATAACCGTAGCAGTGGTTTCCGTTTCTTTAGAGAAGGTGGGGCGACCAATCAAACCTTCAAATTAAATATAGGACGCGGCGACGGCGATAGCTGGTTTGATGGTGGCGCAGCTGCTACTATTGATCCTACTAATGATGAGTGGGTTCACATGGCCTTCACGATTTCAAATTCTCAAGCTGTTGTTTACATCGATGGAGAGGTTGTCCGCCAGGGTGATTTTCCTGGAGTAGACTGGACTGGATGTGATGTGTTGTCTATTATGTCGGGTGAGCCAAGATTTTTTGGTTGGAACCACCGCTCTGACCAGAGCTTAATGGATGAACTGCGTATCTTTAATAGAGCGTTATCACAGACAGAAATCCAAGGAATTATTCAAGATGAATCTGGCCGTGCGCCTGGCTATACACCTAAGTATGATGGCGAGACCTTCTATATGGGTTTTGAAGATGAAACCTTTGCAGATCAAGTAAGCCAAGCACCGGCAACCGTTGTTGGTACACCAGGGTTCTCTACTGAAGGAAAAATAGGTAGTGCCTATCAAGGAGCTACTGATTCTTATTTAACCTTTCCAACGGATGGTTTAGTAGGTGGAGATTTCAGTGCAGCATTTTGGATGAAAACCAATGCTACACCTGATCGTGCAGGTATTCTAGTTGCCGGCCCACCGGATGAAGGTAATCCAGATGCGGCCAATAATCGCAGCAGTGGTTTCCGTTTCTTCCGTGAAGGTGGTGCAACTAATCAAACCTTTAAGTTGAATGTAGGACGTGGTGATGGCGATAGCTGGTTTGATGGCGGTGCAACTGCTACCCTTGATCCAACTGCTGGAGATTGGGTTCACTATGCATTCTCCACTTCTGGGACAGAAAGTGTCGTTTATATCAATGGCGAAGTTGTAGCCCAAGGAGAATTTGGTGGTGTAGACTGGACCAATTGTGACATTTTCTCAATCATGTCCGGAGAGCCTAGGTTCTTTGGTTGGAATCACCGTTCTGACTTGAGTCTAATGGATGAACTGCGCTTTTTCAATAAAGCATTGACACAAGCTGAAGTACAGCAAATCATTGCTGACGAACAATAGATTATTTATGATTACTGAATGATTGATTTGATGAATGGTTGAATTTTATTTCCTTTGAATATATTCAACCATTCATCACCTCTCTATTCAGATTCTAATAATCAACTTTTAATAAATCCTTTCTAGCCAAAATAATCCAAGTTGAAGCAATACCGCTCCTCTACATTCTTTCTATGCCTCTTTTTCCTATTCCTCTCTACTTCCTGTGAGGAACAAGCAGGTATGCGTATCCCTTTTGTTTTGGAAAATATTTTCCAGGGTAATCAAACCCTCCCTACTGATCAAAACCTAGTAGAAGAGGTAGTTATTAACCCTGTTTTTGATCTTGTTTTCTCAGACGAGGTAGCTATTACTAGTGTGGACCAAGGCTTACAATTATTTGATAGTCAAAATAATGCTATTCAACTGAGCTTTAGTTTCTTCAATGAAAATCGTACAGTTCGAGTAAGTCCTACTCAGGCATTAAGCCCTGGTAGTACTTATCAACTGCAAATTGGTATACTTTTAGAGTCAAGCAACGGAACAGCTCTTTCTGAACCAGTAAATCTAAACTTCAGAACCATCCAGGAAGCGATCAAGATAAACACTGTCGAGATTGGTGGCTTAGTAGGCAATTCATTTAATTTCATTAAAGATGTTCCACTGGATTCAGAAATTCGCATTTCTTTTTCAGCACCAATTAACCCCGGTCAATTCGAGCAACGTTTGCGGGTTAATGGCAAACAGACTTTAAGATATTCGGTAAGTTACGAGGCGAACGAATCCATAGCCATCCTGAAATTCCCAACGCCATTAGACCATCTTTCAAAGTTTGAATTAACTATTCAAGCAGGAAATTATGGACAGAATGATGCCCCCGCACCAGCTCTGAACCAGGTATTCTACACCGAAGTAAGAACAGACAATGTCTTCCCATTACTCTCTGATGAAGCTTTACTAACCAGAATCCAGGAAAGGACCTTTAAGTATTTTTGGGATTATGGCCACCCAGTAAGTGGTTTATCTAGAGAACGATTCCCAGGTGGGAACCTGGTTACAATTGGTGGTAGCGGATTTGGGATTATGGCCATGATCGTAGCGGTAGAAAGAGGATTTATTACTCGGTCCGAAGCAGTAGAACGGTGGGAAACCATTACCAGTTTTTTGGCGAAGGCAGATCGTTTTCATGGAGTATGGCCTCATTGGATGGATGGAACTACTGGTGCAGTTATTCCTTTTAGCGTCAGAGATAACGGAGGGGATTTGGTCGAAACAGCTTTCATGGCTCAAGGCCTCCTTACGGTAAGACAATATTTAGATGCAACTATCCCACAAGAAAAAGCAATCATAGATCGCATCAACCAGCTTTGGTCAGAAATTGAATGGACCTGGTATACAAAAGATAACGAAAAACAACTGTACTGGCATTGGTCACCAGATATGGGATTTGCCATAAATCTAAGAATTAGAGGGCACAATGAAACACAGGTCGCCTATATCCTGGGCGCCTCCTCCCCTACTTTTCCTATTGATAAAGCAACCTACGACCAAGGTTATGCTAATAATGGGCAAATGCAAAATGGACGAAATTATTATGGCTTAGATTTACCACTTGGTCCAAACCTTGGCGGACCGTTGTTCTTTAGCCACTATTCTCATTTAGGCTTAGATCCTAGAAATTTGCAAGACCCGTATGCCAATTATTGGGAACAAGGTATCCGTCATAGCACCATCAATCAGCGCTATTGTGCAGATAACCCTAAAGGTTATGTTGGATATTCTCAAAATGCATGGGGCTTGACTGCTTCTGATGGCAATGAAGGCTACTCGGCTCATAGCCCTACCAATGATCGAGGCGTAATTACGCCCACTGCCGCCATTTCATCCATTCCATTTACCCCCGAATTGTCTATGTCCGCAATTCGCCATTTCTATTACCAATTAGGGGATCGCCTCTGGGGAGAATACGGATTCTATGATGCGTATAATCCGACTGAAGAATGGGTAGCTAGCAGTTATCTAGCGATTGATCAAGGTCCAATTATTTGTATGATTGAAAATCATCGAACTCAGTTACTTTGGGATTTATTTATGTCTGCCCCAGAAATTCAGAGCGGTTTGCGAAATTTAGGTTTCACTTTTTAAATCCATTTTCCTAGTCCCCAAAACAGATAAACTTTCCCCAAATCAATAGATCATTTGAAGATTACATATTTAACGCTTTAAGTATAAAAAATGAACAAAAAACAGCTATACATCGTCTCTGCTATATGCTTAGCAGGCCTAAGTTGGGTCATCTTAGCTTGCACACCAAAGTACCAAGATAGCCTTTCCAATTCAAACCCTAACTCTACTTTATCCTCAGAAGAAGACGCCCTATTGGACCGCGTTCAGCAAGAAACCTTTAACTATTTTTGGGAAGGTGGAGAGTCTGTTTCTGGGGCTGCTCGGGAACGTATACACACTGATGATATTTACCCTTCTGATGATCGAGACGTTGTGACCATTGGTGGTACAGGCTTTGGTATCATGGCCACTTTGGCAGCTGTTAACCGTGGGTTTATTTCCAGAAAAGAGGCCTATGATCGATTGGCGAAACTTACAAGTTGGCTAGAAAAAGCAGATCGTTTTCACGGAGCTTGGCCTCATTGGCTCCACCCTTCTGGAAAAACTAAACCCTTTTCGAGATATGATGATGGTGGAGATTTAGTTGAAACTGCTTTCCTTGTACAAGGGCTCCTAGCAGCTCGCCAATTCTTTCAAGATGGCAATAATAAAGAGCAGGCCTTAGCGGCACAAATGGATCGACTTTGGAAAGGTGTTGATTGGCAATGGTATACCAAAGGAGAAGATGTACTTTATTGGCATTGGTCCCCTAATTATGAGTGGAAAATGAATTTCCCGGTTGGTGGCTATAATGAATGTACCATTATGTACATCTTAGCAGCCAGTTCACCGACTCATCGGGTTGATCCAGCTGTTTTTCATAAAGGTTACATGCTGGATGGCAAAATAAAAGATACTCAAACGATGTATGGAATATCTTCTGTACTGAACCATTATGAACACGATGAAAAAGTTGTTGGCCCACTTTTCTGGGCACATTATTCTTTTTTAGGACTAGATCCTAGAGATTTAAAAGATCAATACGCAGATTACTGGTTATTAAATCAAAATCACGCCATGATCCATTATCAACATTCCCTCCACAATCCCAATGGATATAAAGGATATTCTGCTGAGGTTTGGGGGATGACCTCTAGCTATAGTATGACGGGATATGCGGGCCATTCTCCCCAAAGTGATTTAGGCGTAATTTCACCAACTGCGGCCTTATCTTCTTTTCCATATACGCCAAAAGAAAGCATGCAATTTTTAAAATACTTAGGTAAATATGGTCCCTACGATGCTTTCAGTGAACAATCAGACTGGTATCTACCCCGCTATTTAGCGATTGATCAACTCCCTATCCCAGTAATGATTGAGAATTACCGAAGTGGTTTTGTTTGGAACCTATTCATGTCTGCCCCTGAAATCCAGGATGGTTTAGGTAAATTGGGGATCAGCTACCACGAAAAATATGCAGACAATACGAGTGGCCGTTAAAAACCTGTATTGTCTAATAAATTATTTATTTGTCAAGGTAGACTCATCCGCTGATCAATTGATGCTTTGGAATATCACCTCGGCAAACAAAAGCATCGACATATTTTTGTTTAACACTTGAGAAACCATAAGTTGCACATTGTCATAACCGTACAAGCATGAAACAATCTATATATTTACTAACAACCTGCTTATTACTGGTATCTTTTTTACTACCTAAGCAAGTAACTGCTTTTAACGACACTCAATTTCCTGCTTATGAGAAAGCAGTTTGGACGAGTAAAAAAGGTAGCAAATTAAACTACCGGATCTTATATCCTAAGAATTTTGATCAGTCGAAAAAATACCCGCTGGTATTATTCCTGCATGGTATGGGCGAACGGGGCGGTGATAATGAAAAACAACTGACCCACGGGGCACAATTGTTTGCAGATTCTATCGAGCAATATCCGGCTATCGTTCTTTTCCCTCAATGTAACACCATGGATTATTGGGCCAATGTCTATCGTCCTGATGCAGGCGGGAAGTCTCGAAATTATGTTTTTAACACCCAGGAGGATTACAACCAAAGTCTTGGAATGGTCGCTGAATTGACGGATCATTTCCTAGGTCAATCTTTTATTGACGTCAACCGTTTTTACGTTTCTGGTTTATCTATGGGTGGTTTTGGAGTTTGGGAATTACTTTGGAGAATGCCTGAAAAAATAGCGGCCGCTGCTCCTATTTGTGGCGGTGGTCCAGTAGAAATGACGAATAAAATGGCTGAAGTCCCAATTTGGGCTTTTCATGGAGTAGATGATGCCGTTGTACATTCTAGATTCTCCAGAAGAATGATTTCTGCTTTACAAAAACATGGTGGACAAGCAAAAATTTCTCTTTATCCTGGAGTGAATCACAA
>CAXIDD010000040.1:0-15710 GCA_964021975.1 uncultured Saprospirales bacterium
CCTGAAAACCAGTCAAGTAAGCTTTTATGGCTTTAGCTATGGGGTAATTAACTTCTGGGTCGGGACTGATAAAAGCAGTTCCACAATTGATGGGTGTACCAATTGTGGCCTTCGGCATTTGAAAATCGGTTTCTTGAATAGGATCGATACTATACAATATATGTTCCTGTCGGCCAGCTCGATTTTCCCAATAGTCTATTGGTTGAGGGGTAGTAGTTACTTCTTCAAAGATTTTAGGATAAACAAAGGTTTCTGTTTGTTTATTTAGGAAACGGCCGCTCCATTCCCAGGGGCTTTCAAAGGTATTGGCATCTAGAGTAGGGTAGTCCTCTTTTCCATCGTGCCAGGTTCTATTCAGCCATTTGCTTGGGTTGCTACTAGTGGGAAAGACCAGGTAATCCCTTGCTCTTGTCAAACCTACATAAAGCAACCGGCTTTCTTCTTGTAGGGCTTGCTGTTTTTTCTTTTGCTGAACCGGACTGCGATCGAGGCACTCCGCGAGATAGGTTCCAGGTAAAGAGCGGTCATAAGGGTTGATCCAGTACCGCAACCATCGATTGCCTAATAAGTTTTGGATGTCTACTTGTGCTACTTCGGGTACGATTTCCAAGCCCCAGACCTCTGCCCTTAGGTTTTGGTCCAGACTGTGACAAATAACCAAAGGCCATTCCAAACCTTTACTACGGTGGTAGGTCAGGACATTAACGGCCTCTTGGCTTTCACCAGAAGCTTGTAAGTCTTGTCCATTGCGTTCTAGGTCAATCATCCAGAGTAAGAATCCCCCTAAAGAAGAGGCCGAGTACATCCGGTTACAAGCTTCCTCGTATTGTTGTGCTAAGTACCGAAGCCGATCGAGGTTATCGAATCTTTGTTGGACATTCCCCCAAGTGGCTGCAATTCGTCGTACCTCTAACTCTTCGAGAATAGTATCCAAGGTTTCCGCACTAGAATAATCTGCACAGCGTTTTCGCAATTCATTCAATTGGAGAATAATTGCCTCTTTTTTTGCCCAACGTTCGCCATAGCCTTCAGATTCTGAGCTTTCTAGGTATTCCAGACGATGTTGTATAATATCCTCGATCGGTTGACCTTCTGCTAATAAAAGGATCTCCGCAATGGAGAGCGAATCATTTCGATTGAGCAGGAACTTGAGGCAAGCCAGGATGAGTTTGGCCTCTGCAGTTTGGAGCAAACCGGCTCTGGAAATAGCTGCTTTCAAACCCATTCGATGCAGGGCATCTGCTACTTCCTGGCATTGGGAATTGGACCGGCAGAGCACTGCGATATCCCCAGGCGCTAAGATGGTGTCTTGGCCGGTTTCACGGTGCCAAAAATGAAGATCCTTGCGTTCTAGATAAGTTTTAATGGTCGCTGCAATTGCATTTTCCATCCAGGGTTTACCGGGCCGTCTAGACCGTTTAGAACCATCACTCTCTACTTCAAAATGCCAGTGAAAAAGTGGATCTTTAAAGTGGATGGGTTCATCTTTTTTATTGCTGCTTTCTGGGCTAGCTTTAATTGCTCGTTTGGGGATAAGTGCTACCTGATCCTTTGGCAAGTTGGTAAAAGCTTTGGTAAAAAGGGCATTGGTCATATCCACCAAATCCGCTCTTGACCGCCAAGAATGTTTTTGAATATTTTCCTTTTTGACACCACCTTGATCTTGAATAATGGCTTCCATTAATTCTGGGGCAGCACCTCGGAAACCATAAATCGATTGTTTAGGATCGCCCACCCAAACGGATGCTTTGGCGTATTTAGATAATTTGAGAAATATTTCTAACTGTATAGGGCTGGTATCTTGGAATTCATCTACCATGAGTAGATCTAATTCATCACGTAGCACTTCTTGAATGCCTTGCTGATCTAGTAATTTACTGACCAGTACCTCCATATCTGTATAGTCGATTAGACCTCTTTCTTTTTTATACCGCTCGTATTCGGCTAGGGCGTCAATGGCAATTTCAAATAGGGTATAAATGAAATCCTTGATGTCTTGATGAAAAAGTGGGTGCTGGTAGTGCTCTTTAGCAAAATCAGTTAATTCTTCTACCAAGTCTCTGCTCTTAGCACCTGTTTTTAGTTTGCCCAGTTTTGCCCAGCTTTTCCAATCAATCCTATTTTTTAAATTAAGGTTTCTTTTAATTTTTTTTAGACTGCCAACGGCACTTTGAGTAGCTTTAGTTGCATCAACTTCTGGATCAATGGCCTGGATTGTTTGGTTGATCAGCTCTAATAAGCGTTGGTCATAATAGGCTGGAGACTGTTTCCCTTTGGTCCCTAATAACTCTTGAAAAGCTTCAAAAGATTTTTCTTTACTTTTTTCTAAAACTTCTATGGTGAAGTTATTGGATCGAGCTACCTCCGTTAGCATACGGACTTCCTTGCGCCAGTCAAAATAAGTATTGTCTACTAAGCCTAAATGGATGCTCAATTGCTCCATTTTTTCTATTCGGGCTTCGGAGAGAATGGTTGCCAAAGCTTGATTGAATAAAAATTGGTGATCTTCATCGGCAATTATAGCTACTTGTGGAGAGACACCAGCCTCGTAGGCAAAGCGTTGGAGTAACTTTACGCCCAATCCATGCACGGTGCCAATCAAAGCATTGGTAAGGGCTTCCGCTTCGTCCTGTAGACCTTCGGTTAATAAGCGCAGCCGGACGCGCTCTTGCAACTCTGCAGCCGCTTTTTTAGTGAAGGTAGTCGCAATAATTCCTTCGGGGCGGGTTCCAGATTTTAAATAATCGACCATTTCTGAAGTCAGTCGGTAAGTTTTTCCAGAACCCGCTCCTGCGGAAACTATTTTTATAGGCATTAACCTGTTTTATAATTTAATAAAAGGTAAAGCCCAATATCCGGAATCCTCGTGAATTATCAAATTATAATAGCCAGGACTCAGGTTGTTTACATTTAGTACTTGCTTGGCCCCATTAATCTGCCCCAGCATTAAACGTTGTCCTTGGGCATTTACAATTTGGAAAGGCGCATTATTGGGTATGGATCGCAAAGCTTCGATGATCAATTCTGGGCCAGTTGGTACTGGATAGATTCGATAACGATCTTTGGCTTGTTCAATCTTTGGAACGCTATTCACAACGCGCATTTCTTCGACCATAATAATCCCTCCAATTCCCACAAAATTAAGGACATTGCCATCAGAGTCTAAGACATTAGGGTTACTCATAGAAACCGTCCCAATGGTGTTTTCTTCCATGGCCGTAAAACAAATCTGGAAAATTATACTACCATCTTCGAGGGTAACTCCTTGTAAGTCTTGATCAATCCAGGAAAGTTCTACTACTCCGGGAGGAGCATTGCCAGAGCCAGGAAGATCAAATGAGCGTTCATCTAAATCCTTTAAATTATATCCACCAATAGACTCAAAAGAGAGAATGTTTGGATCATAGTTTATACTCAATTTTAGACCGAGTATATCTTCAAAGTTATCGACGCTTACATCTAGACAAAAGGTTTGCCCCATCTCAACGGTATCACTTGCCACCCGGAAAGTGAAAAAGTCGGTGCCAATCACATCATTTTCGATGGTAATAAATGCGGACTCACTTTGGAAGGCCACAAGGTCATCATTGTTGTCGGTTACCTCGGCATTCCCAAAGGCCAGAAGACCAATTCCGGAAGCTTTTGCCCGGAAGCAAATTTCCATTAGGATAGCATCTTCATCTAAAGAGGCTCCATTCCCGGTCTGATCAAGCCAATCCACCGAGATACTCCCAACGCTGTTACTCGTATTTGCAGAAACCTGTATTTGGTTAATTAAATTGGGTAAAGCAGGATTAATAATGGTGGTATATTCTAGTAAATTAGAATCATAAAAGAAGTCGAAGACTAGCTTTTTTATTCCATTGAAATCCTTAACTCGAATAGGGACACAAAAAGATTCATTGGCGGGAATGGTATCTCCTATGATACTCAAAATGAAGTTATCATTATCATAGGTTTCATTACCAGTGGTGTCCATTTTAGCTTCTACCGTAATGTCAGCAGATTGACTCTGTACATTAACATTGTCATTATTGTTGTCCGTAACGCTTGCATTGTTAAATGACAAAGTACTCAGACCTTCAGATTTGCCTACAAAACAAACGTCCATTAGTACTGAATTCTCACTTAAGGAAGCACCATTTCCGGTCTGATCAATCCAATCAATAGAAATGCTATTGCTGTTTTCAGTTACTTGATTGATCAGGTTGGGTAAAGCTGGATTGGCAATCGATGAATATTCTAAGACATTAGAATCGAAAGTAAAGTCAAAAGCCAAAGTCTTGATTCCATCAAAGTCTTTTACTTGGATTGGAATACAAACCGTATCCTCAACGGTAATTAGATCATCATTTGAACTCAAAATAAAATTATCATTGTCATAAGTTTCGTTGCCGGTAGTATCAACAACTTCAACTCCAATGCGTATATCACCTGCTACTCCAATAAAAGGTACATCATCAATTACATCACCAGTAATCTCAGCTTCAAAGAAATCTATTAAGCTACTCCCCTCGGCTTTGGCCGTAAAGCACATTTCAAAAAGTGTTGTTCCGTCTGCTAGGGTAATGCCTTCTACACGGTTATCAAACCAGGCAATTTTAAGTGCTCCGGGAGGATTATTGCCTTGCCCAGGTTCGCCAAGGCTAGTTGATAAGCCATTCAAATTAAAATTCCCAACACTTTGATAAGTTAAAAGGCTAGAGTCATAGGTGATGGTCAATTCAATACCCAGGATATCATCAAATCCATCCGTGGTAAACTGAACACAAACATTGTCTCCTACGCCTACGCTATCACTGCTGGCAGTCAATGTAAATGGAGGATCGCCTGAGATAGGTTCTTGGAAACTAATGGTACCTGGAGAACTATCAAAGGGTCTAGGGTTACTGTCATCACCGACAACAATGATGTCCGAAAAGCTAATTTCAGTGGTGCCGACATCTTCCAAGGCTGTGAAACAAACCTCAAAAATGGCAGATTGATCACTTACCGTTACGCCATTGGCGCTAAAATCAAACCAAGTAGTAATTAGTTGATTGTCTGGAACGGTACCTGAGCCAGGAAGGTCAAAACTGTTATTACTTAGATCTTGTAGTTGGAAATTACCAACAGACTCAAAAGCTAGTTTGCTGGGGTCAAAGTTCAATACAAATCCTAAACCAATCAAACTATCAAATGCCTCCACCACAATAGGTACACAAAAGCTTTCTCCTTTCCGAACGGTATTGTTGTTAATGGTTAGAATGGTTGGATCTGGATTACTACTGTCAGATGGCTGGAAGCTAATGGTGCTTGTCTCGACTTTATAGATTAAGTTCTCTCCTATGCTTCTGGTTACCTCCTCATTAGAGTAGGTGATTTCGGAACTACCTTCACCAGTTAATGCCGTAAAGCAAACCTCGAATAAAATGGTTTCATCCGAAACAGTCACGCCATTTACATTCAAATCTAGCCAAGCCAATTTAATGCGGCCAGCTGGATTGGCACCCGTACCAGGGACACCAAAGCTGCTCAAATTCAAATCTGGCAGGTTGAAATTTTGTAAGGCTTTATATTGAAGTTTGCTGGGGTCGTAGTTTAAGTTGAACTGCAATCCCATGATGTCATTAAAGTCCTTTACCCGAACGGGGATACAAATATCTTCTCCTAATTTGACAGAAACATCATCCATACTTATGAGTAGGGTGTCTGGATCTACCATAATAGGAATGGACGTGATTTCAACGGTACCAGGTGTGAGCGTGACATCGACTAAATTATCTTGAGCATCCACCAATTCGTCTTCTACAATTGTCAAATTGGTACCTGCAGTACTTTCCAGAGCGGTGAAGCAAATATCAAAAAGAGCAGTGCTGTCAGATGCATTAAAACCACTTAAGTCTGGATCAAGCCAAGCCAGGCGGATCTCTCCGGGGGCGTTATTACTTTCATTGCCAGGAACACCAAAGTCACTACTGTTCAGACCGGGGAGTCCAACAAAATTACCAACAGAAGCAAACGCTAATTTAGTGGGATCATAATCAAAGGTCAGCTGAATGGCTAAGATATCTTCTAAGTCTTTAGCTCCAATACTTAGGCAGACTGATTCTCCAGCCTGTACGGAATCAGAACTGATGTAAAAGGAAGGTGCAATGCTTGGCGTCGTATCTACTGGACTCATTACCTTCTCACTAAATAAGCGCACTTTTGCCAATGAAATTTGCTCTTCATTTAAGGTGAAAGCACCGGACAGGTAGCTGGTACTATCATCTATTTCGATGATTTGAGTATAATAAGCCGAAGACTGAACTGCAAGGGTATCTTGAAAGGCACCAGTTGGATCAATTATAAAAAGCTGATTACTTGGTTCTTTACTAAGGTTAGAAAGAATGATTTGCTGGTTACTGAGTTCCAGAATGTCTCTCGGTGGATTTTTGGGTGATGAAGTAGCACTAAAAACGGGCCACTGAAAGTTTGGATCTGGAGATCCGTCGGCTTTTATTTTGGCTAATTCTCGGTAATTAATTCCATCATATAAGCGACCACTCATAAGAATGTCTCCATTGTCTAGAGGAAATAGCTTATTAATGCGTGTTTTGGAATTATAGCTGGTAGAAAAACCATTGTCTTGTACACCATTCGGGCTGATACTGATCATAGATTGTAGCGGACCGTCATTCACACGAATATTATTTCCCGCAATTAATAGCTGGTTGTTTCTAATGACTACATCATTGATACTTGAGGCCTGGAGGGCAGCAGATAGAGAGGGGTCAAAAGAGCCATCCGGGTTTAAAAGCGCTATTTGCCGATAAAATCCACCGGGAACAATTAGACTTAGAGACCCGTAAATAACGATTCGATTATCTTCTAATTGTTCGATGCCATTGACATTTCCAAGTAAGCTGATATCTTCTGGAATGGCAAAAGTATTATCCTTAGAACCATCATTATTCAGTCGACTAATGGGAGGAATTTGGGTGGGATCTAAAGAAGAGGCGGAGGTCCCAACTAAGATTTTACCATCCGCTTGTTGATGAATTGAGTTAACGGGTTTATTGCCGGAAATACTAGTTTGTTGAAAACTAGGATCAATGCTACCATCTGCGTTTAAGCGAGTCAAATTGATGGCACGTGCACCATCAACTCTGGTAAAATCACCAGCAACTAACAATTTTTGATTTTCAACAGGGAGTACTTCTTGGAGTAAACCAGCCCGCTGAATCAAGGGGCTAAAACTACCAACCAGGGTTCGTTGCGGCGTAAACATTACAATGGATTCCCTTGCTTGGTCTTTAATCTCTCCAAAACGACCAATAGCAAGGATGTTGCCAGTACTTAGGGTTAGTAAATCGTATACTTGATCATCAGCCATGGTGCCGGGTACAAAAGGAGAAAGACCATTTGCATTGGCTAGATAGACATCTGGTCTTCCTTCAAGCTGACCACTTACCAATATTTGATTTTGTTGGGTAACCGTTAGTCCAAAAGGATTTGGAATACCTTGCTGGAAAACGCGTGTACCATTATTATTAACGACAATAACCTGAGGGTTAAATTCCCAGGTATAGGTAGTAAATGCAATATCTCCGTTGGGTCTGGGATACATTTGGTGGATAGTCGTCATGAAGTCATCTTCTCCAATGATTTTATCAATAGTAAAGTTGGTATCCTGGACTCCATCCAGATCAAAACGTAGGAGCTGAGCATCACTGCTTATGTTGCCAGAAGCATAGAAGGTGTTGTTGACTTCTAAGAGGTCATAGGTAAATAAGATATTATTATTTTGATTAAAACTATAAGATTTGAATATGCTGCCGTTATTATTCAGGAGCACCAAACCTTCGGTACTTTGACCACCGTAATCTCTAAAAATACCACCAACTGCAATTCGCTGATTGGATAAAGCTTCAATACTGAGCACTCGGTTGTTGAAGGTATCTGGCTGGAAACTGGGATCAATGGATCCATCCGGCTGAAGTCTAAAGAGAATACCGACTTCTTCTCCTCCGTTATCCCAATAACCTCCGGCTAAGATTTTTTGATCTGTTTGCAAGGAGATACAGGTAATCAAGGTGTCTCCAAGCACTGGATTAAAATTAGCATCGACGCTTCCATCTGCTTGTAGCCTGGAAATTTTTGAAGCCAATCGGTTGTTAATCTTGGTGATGGTACCCGCAACAACAATTTTACCATCTGCCTGTTCTGCAACATCAGTAAGATTTGCTGGTCGAGTAATAGCAGCTTTGAAATCCGAGAGGACTTCCTGTGCTGGTAAATCAAATGTGAACAATAGGGCTAAGCCCAAGTAGTACAAAAAACGTCTCATGGGATAATGATTTTTTGAGGTATATAAGTTTCCTAACTAAGTAAAAGAAACAAAATGAATTAGACCAACTTTAAGGAAACCCTTAATTATAGAGGTTACTTAACACATTGTAGTCTAACTAATTTATTTTCGATTTCTAAGGGCAATCACTAGTAGGATCGTATGAGATCAGAATTTGTTTTTCCACATCATACTTTCTACAGGTTTGATTGTCCGTGTGTTATACTTCGCATCAGGTTTCTTATTGTAATATCGTTCGATATCACCGGCGACTTTAAAGTAAATCAATTGTCCTATTGGCATACCTGCATAAACCCGTACCGGATGGGTACAGGAAATCTCTAAAGTCCAGGTATTGCAAAAGCCGACATCGCCTTTACCGGCGGTGGCATGGATATCGATTCCTAGCCTGCCAACACTTGATTTACCTTCTAGGAAGGGGACGGAATTGTGTGTTTCAGTGTACTCTTCCGTTACTCCAAGATACAAGGTATTTGGATGAAGAACAAACCCTGTGTCAGGAATTTCTAAATGTTCTATTTCGTTGTGCTTTTTGGCGTCCAAAATATGGTCTTTATAGATGGCTAGGTATTTACCTAAATGGACATCATAAGAGTTGGTGCCTAAGCATTCGCGGTTAAAAGGTTCGATGACGATTTCTCCATTTTGGAGGCCTTCCAATATCTTTTGGTCTGTTAAAATCATTTAGGGATACTTTTCCTTTGTGCTACAAAAATCTAAAGTTGTCTTACAACTTTTTAGTCTCACAAATATCTAAACTTTTTTCTATACTATTAGACCTTAATTGTTAAGAAAAGTAACCTATTGGAAGCTATGTTGGTAGATTGCCAAAAAGAACGGGCAGTATTGGTTGCCCAATGCTGCCCGCGCTGCTAGATTCGGTAGAAACCGAAAAATGATTTTTTGTTTGTTTTGATGTTGTTTTTAGCGTTTGCCGCCTTTCAACTTTGCTTGTAGCGTCGCTAATTTTGTTGTTTCACCAGCTGCTGCCAATTTTGCTTGCTCTGCCCAGGTACCTGGGTCGTGCATTTTGAATCGACTGCCTGCTTCAGCTAGAACCTCTTTTAAGAAAGTAATTTTTGCTTTTGATAGATCTTTGAAAGTCAAGATTCCTTTTTCATTCAAAATCTTTTCAATCTTAGGTCCGATACCTTCGATTTTTTTCAAGTTGTCTTTGCTTACTTTAGCAGCTTTTGTAGCCTTTTTTGCTACTGGCGTAGCTTTTGTTTTAGCTTTTGATTTAGGAGCTGTTTCTCCTTTCCCTTTGGTTACTTTTGGAGTAGCGATAGCTTCTATTTTAACAACAGAGTTGTCGATACCAGTGTAAGGAGATGGTACATAGTCATCAGCTGCCCAATCGTTTTCCCAAGATCCGTCAGCTGCTACATAGCGGAATTCGTAATCTTGTCCGGCACTTAGCTCAACCATTGCTTTGTATTCTGCTTTGGTTGCTTTCATAATGGTTCCTTCTTCCCAATTCCAATTGTTGAAGTCACCTAAGACTCTGATTTCAGAAGTGGTAGCAATGGCTTTTTTAGGTAAGGTGAAAGTTACCTTACATACCGGTTTTGTTTTTAAATACTGTTTCTTTAGCATCTTAGTAGGAATTATAAATGAATGAATTTTTTGTGAAATTTCGCTTTGTGTAATTTGTACACTATCGCAAATGTATTATTAAAAATAACATCTAGCAAGCTGATTGTCAGGAATAAACTGATTTATTTTGTCCTAAGTAGATTCAGGTGAAATAGTGGAAATTGGCTTTGTAAATGAAAAACAAAAGAAAGATAAATTAGCGGGTCTTCTTAAGCGAAGTATGTGTTGTAATTGGCGGCCTTTCGAAATTAAAGCTTATTTGGGAAAGTTTCAAGGGCAAGTGTTTTCAGACAAATTATTTTTCATTTTTTTTAGAAATGAGCTGATTTTTGTTCTTAAGCTTCAATATGGAGGTAGAGATTACCTTAGCAAGACTTAAAAATCCACCTCTAATGAAAACAAAGAGACCTTTTCAATAGGCTGATGAGATTGTTTCAAGTAGGCTTCCATTTTTTCTGCGATCTCAGGGTATTGATCTATGACATTGGTTGTTTCACCCAGATCAATTTCTAGGTTATACAATTCTGTAACAATTGCCTGACTTTTATCTCGGACATTTAATTTGACATATTTCCATTTATCCTGTCGGAGAGCCTGCCGCCCTCCGTGCTCATAAAACTCCCAATAAAGATATTCGTGTTGGGCTTGATTGGCTTGACCAACTAAAGTGGGGTAGAAGCTAAACCATCGATTTCATCCGGTTTATTAACACCGGCAATATCACATAAGGTTGGAAGAATATCCCAAAAAGCACAAGGATGCTTTGAAGTACTTCCGGCTTTAATTTTTCCTGGCCATTTGATAATCAAAGGAACTCGGGTTCCCCTTCGTATAAATCCCTTTTCGCACCTCTTAAGTCGCCAAGGCATCAATATTTGGTGTTTTTAAGGTTTCTTGTCCATAAACACTGAGGTCGCCATATCCCATATCATCCGCAATAATATAAATGATATTTGGAGGGATTTCATCTTCTGAAGTGGTTCTGTGGTTTTCGGCCTCACTATTGCAGGAAAATAGAAGGGATAAAATAAAAAAAAGAAGCCCGAATTTATAATTCATGTCCCCGCAAAATTTTGAGTAGGATTTAAATAAAAATAAGACCACAGAAATTTCCTGTGATCTTATTTTTCTTACTATTGTATTTTAGTAATGACTTAGAAAGACCTAGTAGTCATCATTGTCATTATTATCATTGCGATTGTAGTCATCATTATTACGATTTCTTTTGCTACCGTAATTGTCATCATAGCTGCTGCGTCTTCTGTCTCCTCTATCATAGCTGCCACCGCGATCTCTATCGTAACCGCCGCCGCCACCACGGCCACCTCTATCGTAACCACCGCCGCCGCCACGACCGCCTCTGTCGTAACCGCCGCCGCCATAGCCACCGCCGCCACGACCGCCTCTGTCGTAACCACCGCCGCCATAGCCACCGCCGCCACGACCACCTCTGTCGTAACCGCCGCCACCACGGCCGCCTCTATCATAACCACCACCACCGCCGCCGCCACGACGATCTCTATTTCCTCCGCGAGGTTCTGCTTTTTTAACTACAATTTCATTTCCATCAAGTTCTTGTTCGTTTAGGGCTTCAATAGCTGCAAGGGCTTGTTCGTCATTCGGCATTTCAACGAAACCGAATCCGCGAGACTTATTGGTCTCATAATCCATAATCACTTTAGCTGATTCAACTTCGCCAAATGCTTCAAAAGCTGCTCGAAGTCCATCGCTATTGGTGTCAAAATTTAACTTAGCAACAAAAATGTTCATCTTTAAAAAATTAATAAAAAAAGTGAAAAAAACAAAATATCAAACCCATCCAAGACGCTTGTGTCCATGATGGAATGGTGCAAATTAATAAAGCCTGGCTGTATTTGATGAACGCTTACAAATCTTAGGTAAGGACATAAACCGACAATCAGGATTTTGGAGTTACATAGGTAAATTTACACATTATCTGATTAGATTGCTTTTAATTATTTAGCTTTTTATTGAAAAAATTAACACAAGTGATCGTTTTTTTTACGAAAAAATCAATTGTTTTTTTTTGCTTTGTTAATGATTCGCTAATCTCTAACTAAAGTGTGCTGTTTATTCTATAATTTCCAGTTCTTTAACAAGTAAGTGAGTGGACCTGTTTTTAGTGTGTTGAGTAAAAAGTATCAATCCTAAAACTTATGGTTAATTTGGTCTACCCGCTTTTTTAAGCATATTTTATTCACCCCACCTCAAAATTACTAATTTAGACATGTCGATGAGCTTGAAATTCACCCCAAAATTTAGTTTTCATCTTGGCACTTTAAATAGATGGATTGTACTTTTCCTACTGCTTCCTTTTCTAACTGCTTGTACGAACTCTGAAAAAGAACGAGCAATTGATTTGCCCAATGGGAAAAAAGCTTTTTTCCTTAGTCAAAACCAGGCTAAGATAGCTATCGCTAAAGATGAAAAAGAAAACTTCTTTGACCTGGTTTCTTTTACGGATATTGAAATCCAGACTAAAATTGCACTACCGGATTCTGCCAAACGAGGCAAAGTGATTGCAGACTATAAAACCGCCTTACAAGATGATGTTTTAGCATTTACAAGAGAAGACAAAGATTTTATTGCGCCTATTCTAAAAGAATTGGGCAAACTCATAGGTCAGCTTTCTAAAGAGCTTATTGATACGGATATTAAATTAATCAAAATTGGTGGTCGATATTACGGACCTTCTATTTTTTATACGCGTGAGAATTGTATCATCATTCCAAAGTATGAATTGATGAAACGAGATGAGCGCACTATGAAAAGTATTTTGGCCCATGAGTTTTTTCATATTTATACGCGTTATCACCCAGAAAAGCGGAAAGAGCTTTACAAAATGATTGGCTTTAAGCCATTGGGGGTTGATTTAGATCAGTTAGAAATGCCTGAGAATTTACGTAATTCTATATTGCTAAATCCAGATGGCGTTGATTACTTAAATTACATAACTTTAGTTAATAAAGAGACTGGTGAAAAAGTAGATTGTATTTTCTTATCAAGCTCCAATTTTCACCAGTTTGCTACCACCAATACCAGCTATTTCCCCCATCTTTCTACCAATTTTTACCCAATCGAGCGAAAAGAAGATGGAGGATATATTGTGAAAACAACGGAGAGTGGTGGTTCCCCCTTGGAGATTCAACCACTAATTGAGAGCCTATTTGATCAACTTAGTAACAATACGCTTTACATTATTCATCCGGATGAAATATTAGCTGACAATTTTGCGCTTTTAATAGCATCTACCTCAGAAGAATTAGACAAGGCTCGGGAAAATGATAAGCTGGACCTGCTAAACAGAATGGAATCAATTATCAGCGGTGAAGATTAAAAGAACACTACAAAAAAATTGGAAGCAATTACTGATTGGAGCAATACCTCTTCTGATCCTCTATGTCTTTTGCTTGCCTAAGCCTCTTTTTAAAGTACCCTATAGTGTTGTTTTGGAAGATGCTGAAGGGCAGCTGTTGGCTGCTCAAATTGCTAATGATGGACAGTGGCGTTTTCCTGCACAGGATAGTTTACCAGATAAATTTATTCAAGCTTTGTTGACCTTTGAGGACCGTCGTTTTTACCGGCATCCGGGGGTGGATATTCGAGCCCTTGGAAGAGCTCTAAGGCAAAACATAAGGAATGGTTATATCGTGAGCGGAGGCAGTACGCTGAGTATGCAAGTCATTCGGTTAGCCAAAGGTCAGCGAAAGCGCTCTTTGTTACATAAAATACAAGAGATGATTCTGGCTACCCGCCTAGAGTTGGCCTATTCCAAGTCGGAAATATTAAGACTTTATGCTGCTCATGCACCCTTTGGAGGTAATGTCGTTGGCCTGGATGCGGCGGCTTGGCGTTATTTTGGGAAATCTCCGCATCTTTTATCGTGGTCTGAGGCAGCTACTTTGGCTGTGCTACCCAATAGTCCGGCCTTGATTCATCCTGGTCGAAATCGAGAACAATTGGCCCAAAAACGAGATCGCTTGTTGGATCGCTTATTGACATTTAATTATTTGGATAGTTTAGATATCGAATTGGCTAAATCAGAAACCATCCCCGCCGAGCCATTGCCTCTACCACAACTGACCCCTCATTTATTACAAAGAGCGGCACGAGCGTACGAAGGAGGTCGCTTAGAGCAAGGAAGGGTTAAAACAAGTATTAATTATGCCCTGCAGCAAGGAGTAAATCAACAAGTGGAAATCCATCAGAAAAGATTGCGTCAGAACCAAATTCATAATGCAGCGGCGATTATCATCCACATTCCAAGCAATCAGATCGTAGCCTACACGGGGAACGCCCCCGGAGCAGGAAGGGCGCACGGTGAAATGGTAGATATTATTAGAGCGCCACGCAGCACCGGGAGTATTCTTAAACCATTTTTGTATGCCCTGGCCTTGGAAGAAGGTGCTATTTTACCGCATAGTCTCCTTTTAGATGTACCTGTCAATTATAATGGTTATCGGCCGCAGAATTATAATCGAGATTTCCAAGGAGCGATCGCCGCCAGCGAAGCACTTTCGAGGTCATTGAATATTCCCTTTGTTCATTTGTTAAAGGATTTTGGTTTAGAAAAATTTCATTTGTCTTTACGACAGTTGGGTATGAGTACTTTGACCAAAGGACCAGATCACTATGGCTTAACCCTTATTTTGGGCGGTGCTGAAGGTAAGTTGGAGGAAATAACGGCGATGTATGCACAGTTGGGTAGGCTAAATGAAATTTATACCAATCAAAATAGCCGTTTCCCTACTACAGCGTATTTAGCACCACAATATAAATTAGTGGATGAAACACCCGAATTTTCTTTACAAAAAGAACCGGTCGCCTACGGGGCAGCGGCAGCTTGGTGGACCCTTCAGGCGATGCAAGAAGTGAAACGACCCAGTAGTGAGGGAGAATGGGAAGTTTTTAAATCGAGTCAATCAATTGCCTGGAAAACAGGGACGAGTTTTGGATTTAGAGATGCTTGGGCTGTTGGATTGAACCCTGAATATGCGATTGGGGTATGGGTGGGTAACGCAGATGGGGAAGGTCGTCCGGGCTTAGTAGGCGTACAAGCAGCTGCTCCCTTATTGTTTGACCTCTTTCGTTTGTTACCCGAACAGCCTACCTTCTCTATTCCATACGATGACTTCAAGTCTCTCCAGGTCTGTCAGGAAAGTGGCTATTTGGCCGGTATTTATTGTCCTGTAGACACTATTGACGGCCCCTTAGATATCAACACGCAACGGACCTGTAGATACCATCGCAAGATACATTTAGATCCAAGTGAAACTTGGCAGGTCCATGGAGCTTGTATGTCTCCCTTTGAAATGAAACCTTATTCTTGGTTTGTATTGCCACCACTACAAGCTTATTATTACCGACGGTATCATCCAGAATATGCAAGCTTACCTCCATTATTACCTGATTGTAGTGATGCCGAACGCTCTAATACCATGGAGTTGATTTACCCCAGAGAACCCACTCGAATTATTGTGCCGGTCGATCTTAATGGAAAATTGTCAAGGACGGTTTTCGAAATAGCGCATTCAGATGAACAGGCACGCCTTTATTGGCACATCAACGAAACCTTTTTGGGTGTCACGGAGCAATTCCACACCATGGAGTTTAATCCTGAGCCTGGTCAACACCGGCTAACAGTTGTGGATGAAACGGGGAAACGGTTGGAACTAGACTTTGAAATTGTTGGGGAGTAAAATGTTCCTACATCTTGGGAGGTTATAAGATCTTACTTAGATGTAGGAAACATGAACATACT
>CAXIDD010000041.1:0-15540 GCA_964021975.1 uncultured Saprospirales bacterium
TATTGTATTTCTTGTACTACGAAGAGCATGATTTCACTATAAGAGCACGCCAGAAAGGCTGGGAAATGTACTTCTGTGCACAATCTTTTATTCACCATCGTCAGTCTATTTCCATTGGCTTGGATAGTCCTTTGAAAATCTATTATATGGTCAGAAATCGTATTCTCTTTATGCGACGCTTTAATAATGGACCTCAGTTCGGATTGTTTTTAGCCTATTATATGGGACTGGGTTTCCCAAAAATGTTGGTAAAACTTCTCTCTAAAGGAAAATGGAAACACATCATCAACATGTATAAAGGGCTGATTTGGAATCTACACAACAGAAAAATAAACATCAACTATGAGAACATTAATTTATAAAGAAATAGAAAAAATAGCTGCTGATCAAAAAAGATCACCCAAAAGTATTTGGGTTAAAATCGGCTTAGCTAAACGTTTGATGGAGTTGGGTAAAAACTTTATAGTTACCCGTTTCTACCTTAGGAAAGCTTCAAAAATGGGGAAAATAGTTTTCACCAAAAGAAAACCTGATATCGAAAACCAGGGATATTTAGAATTAGGTAACGTAGTCAGGATATGGTCTAATGTCAATCGTTGTCGCCTGGCTGTTAAAAAAGGAGGAAAATTGATTATTGGCAATAATGTACGTCTTAATGGTCCCATCATTTCTGCTTCTAATGAAATCCGTATTGGCAATAATTGCCGAATCGCCCCTCAAGTATATTTGATGGACGGAGATTTTCACGCGGTTGAAAACCGTTTATCAGCAGGAAAATCAAAGCCCATCATCATTGAAGACGACGCTTGGCTGGCTACTCGTTGTATGGTACTCAAAGGGGTTACAATTGGGAAAGGAGCTGTGGTGGCGGCAGGAGCTGTGGTTACCAAAGATGTACCTCCTTATACGATGGTAGCAGGCGTACCAGCCAAGCCGGTGAAACAAATCAAGGTAAAAGAAACTAAGGCTCCCGAAAATTTATTGATTCCCTCGTTAAACTAAAAATACACACATGACTTTTGCACTAATATTTTTTTGGCTTTCCCTCGGACTTTTGCTATTAACTTATGTTTTTTACGCTGGTATTACTAGCCTGGGAGCCTATGTAAATAGGGAAAAACAGGCAAGCACCTCCTCTGATTTCACTCCAGAACTAACCATTCTGATCGCTGCTTATAATGAGGAATCTTACATACGAGAGAAGATAGAAAACACCTTGGCACTAGATTATCCAGCAGACAAAAAAAAGATCATTATAGTCACAGATGGATCTACAGATACAACTAACGAAATAATACTCGAGTATCCTTCCTGTCAATTACTCTTTAAGGCAGATCGACAAGGGAAAATTGCTGCGGTGGATCGGGCGATGTTGCAAGTAAAAACATCCTACACCGTTTTCACGGATGCAAATACAATGCTCAATAAAGCGGCACTCCTAAATTTAATGCGTCATTTTGCCGACCCAAAAGTCGGAGCAGTAGCGGGAGAGAAAAAGGTTCGTAGTGGCAAAGGGGCTAGCGCAAAAGGAGAAAATCTATACTGGCGATATGAGTCTTTTTTAAAAGAGATGGATGCAAATTGGCATTCAGTAGTTGGAGCAGCTGGTGAGCTATATGCAATTCGGACGTCCTTATTTGAACCTGTCCCCACTGATACCTTACTAGATGACTTCATGGTTACCCTTTCAATTGCAAAAAAAGGCTATCGGGTTGCCTATGAAACAGAAGCTTACGCCATTGAGGATTCTTCCTTGAATATTCAAGAAGAAATGAAAAGGAAAATACGAATATGTGCTGGAGGTTTTCAATCCATTTCCCGCCTAGGTGATCTTGCCAATCCGTTTAAATATGGCGTTTTAAGTATTCAATATTTAATCCACCGGGTCTTTCGTTGGACGGTAAGTCCTTTGGCTTTAGCCTTATTAATTTTGAGTAGTAGCTACCTGGCACTAGAGGGATTATTTTTTTACCAGTTCATTTTGTTGATGCAAATGGCTTTTTATGGTGTCGCAATTTTAGGTAAACTACTCCCAAATCGGAAATGGCCTATTCCAGGCTTTTATGTCCCCTACTATTTTGTAGTCATGCATTGGTGCGCCTATTTGGGATTTTGGCGGTATTTGAATAAACAACAGTCCGTAAATTGGGCAAAAGCCAAACGAGCGAATATTCCTAAAGTGGGTTAATCCGTTTTAGTAATGGTGCGCGATGAGCCCGACTTACCGGAATAATTTTATCCCCAATCAATATGCTGTGGTCTTCAATATCTGTGATTTTAGAAAGGTTGACGATATAAGACCTGTTTACTTTTAATAAATCAGGATGGTGTAATTTCGATTCCATTCCTTTGATGGTACCATGGACTAAAATCGATTGAGTGGCCGTTTTAAAACGCACATAATCACCAACCGTTTCCAGGTATTCGATTTCATTGAGATTAATGCGAATAATTTTCCCGGAAGAGCGGACAAAAATGTAATTCTCAAATTGTTTAGGTGCCTCTATCTGTACAACTTTTTGGGCTGCCTGGATAGCTTTTTGTAACCTGGGAAGGCTAACGGGTTTAGTGAGGTAATCAACTACCCATTCTCGAAGTTCAAAGGCTTCCGCTGCGTATTCAGTCTTGGAAGTAATGAAAATAATCAAGGGTATCTCCTCTAAAGATTTCACCAAATCCATTCCAGTAATATTCGGCATTTCAATATCCAGCAAGAGTAGATCTACCTCCTTCTCTTGTAGGACTTGCATGGCCTCACTAGCATTTTGGCATAAGCCTACCACTTCTACATCTGCAATATTTTTGCATAAGGTATCTAAGGCAATCCTTGACATTTCGTTGTCATCAACTATCAAACACTTCATGGAGTTGTACTTATTTGTTTTGTAACTTTTGTAATAAGGGGGATTAATGACTGGATCTCTTCTTTGAGCTTGGCCCAAAGAGGGTATTTTTCTTCTGGTTCATTTGCCCTCAATCTATTTTCAAGCTCATTAATTTGTTCTCCAATTTGAGGTAGTCCCAGCATGGAAAAATTGGGTTTTATTTTATGTAAAAAATTGGCTGCATCAAGCCAGTTCTCCGCTCCCATCAATTGATCCATGGTATTGATTTCGGTTTGGATATTCTTCAAAAATATTCCAAACATAACACTTGCGTAATCTAAATCTCCACCATACAAATCTTCCAAAGTTTCCTGGGATAATGGAGCAGGCCATTCGAAGGAATCATTAGTCACCAATGCCTCTTCTGGTTGGGCAAAAAAGTATTGAATAGCTTCATAAAGCTTTTCAGGTGTGAAAGGTTTGGTCAAGTGTAAATTCATTCCTGCGGCAATAGCTTTTTCTTTTTCATCTAAAAGGGCAGAAGCGGTAAGTGCAATGATCGGAATATCCTGATTAGGATGATTGCTACTAGCTCTTAACCTTACCGCCGTTTCATAACCATCTAAAATGGGCATACGGATGTCCATTAGAGTCAAGTCAAATCTTTCCTGATGAAGTAATTTAAGTGCTTCTTCTCCATTGTTGGCAGAAGTGTGATTAATCTGCCATTTATCAAGTAGTCGTTCCAGATAGACCCTGTTAGATTCATTATCCTCAACAATTAGAATATTTAGGCTAAGTCCTTTTAAGGGGTCTACTTTTTGGGTAATAGCATCTAAAGGCTTACTAAGGCCAGATTTGATGGTAAAGGGTAAACTAAATTTGAAGCAGGCTCCTTTACCTGGTACACTTTCAATACTGATGCTCCCCCCCATTAATTCAATTAGTTCTTTAGTAATCGGAAGTCCAAGTCCAGTACCCGTCACCTCTTTGGCTTTGCCAGCCTGACCGAATCTTTCAAAAATGTGAGCTTGCTTTTTTAAAGGAATACCTATTCCAGAATCTTGAACAATAAACTCAAGGAAAATCCTATCCCTTTCCTTTGATAATACGTTTACGGTGAAAGAAATTTGTCCATGGTTTGTGAATTTAATAGCATTACCTAGCAGGTTGTAAAGTATCTGGCTCAAAAAAGTAGTATCTCCTACCAATTGATCTGGTAATTCTGGATCTAATTCTAAATGAAAGCTTACCGGTTGATTATGCAAGCGAAATTCTATCGTCTTACCAATGGTACCGAAGAGATCTTTGGAATTAAAAGACGTGAGGGTTTGCTCCATCTTACCTTCCGAAATCTTCGATATATCGAGGATGTCAGAAATCAGGGCTAACAATAACTCAGAAGAGTATTTAATATGATCCAGGTACTCTATTTGATCCCTTTTGGGAGAAGTATCATACATGAGGTTTGTCATGCCAATGATAGAGTTGATTGGGTTCCGAATCTCATGGCTCATATTAGCTAAAAATTCTTTTTCGGCATCTCTGGCTGCCTCTGCTTCCTGTCTGGCTAATTCTAACTCTTTTTGCAGCTTTTTTTGACTACTAATATCATAATGTATCCCAATGGTCCCTTCTAATTCCCCGGCGGTATTAAAGAAAGGTGCACCACCGATAAAAACCCATTTTCTTTCTCCATCTTTAGTAAGCATTTGGATTTCATAGGAACTGGCCTCTCCTTCCTTCCTTAACTCATCTTGCTCAGCCATCAGATCCTGATATTCTTGGGGGAGGAATACATTTTGAGCTAATCTTCCAATCAGTTCTTCTTCCTGGTAGCCCATCATTTGGCAGAAATAATTATAGACTTTGGTGATTTTTCCTTCCGTATCTACTTCCATTAATCCCAGGTTCATGTTTTCCATGATACTACGGTACTTTTCTTCACTTTGACGGATTTTAGTGTCTGCAAGGATCTGCTCTGTTTGATCTTGACAACGCCAAAGATGACCAATAAAGACATTTTTATTTTTGATTGGGGTATAGGAAAGTTTTAAAATTCTACCAGATTTTGTTTGGAGGAGTTCAGAGTCGTTGTCCTGCTTTTGCTCCAGCATTCTGTTAATGGTCTCTACAAAAAAATCAGGGTTTTGAAAAAAGTATTTACTCTCTCCCATTGCTGCCTGGCAATCTATCCCGATTAGTGACTCAGGCGGTACATTCAGCCCAAATATGTTGCAAAAGGTTTGATTAACAAGGGTGGTTTTTCTAAACTCATTTTCTACAAGAATCCCCTCTTGCAAACTTTGTAATATGATAGACAGTCGACTACTTTGCAATTCCAGTTCTCCAGCCTTTTTGGTAACCTCTTCTTGCAAGCTAGTATTCAGTCTATGCAACTGTTGATTGGCAAGATATAGTTCAAGAGCTTTTTGCTCTAGCAATTTTTCGGCTGTATCTCTAGCCTTTTGCTCTCTAGCTAAGCGCTTTTCTAAAATCTCAATCTTATCCATATTGATCAATTTAAAGTAATCCTGAATTGTACTTTAGATTTGTCATCATTTAATTTTTCAGCATCAATATTTGCATCAACCTTAAAGTGTTCCATACAACCATTCAATAAACCTGTAGCAAGGTGGGCCATTTTTCTGGAAGATTCATAAAGTAAGACTAGTTCCTTATCCGTCCTCTGGACTACTTTTAAATCTGGAAGTTCAGCATCCGGATATAATTTTCGGACTTCTACATGGATATAATCATGGATGCCAGCTAAAAAATCAAAAAATTGAAGGCCTTCTGGAAAAAAATGAGGGTAATTATCCGCAAGACTTCCAAATAAATACTTACCAAAAACCTCAAGAAGCTGGTCTCGACTAAGCTGGGTTTGTAACTCAAGTTGATGCACCAATGCTTCAATCTCTTCAGTAGGATAGGTCCCTACAGTAGTGTATGCACCACCACTCTCCAGCTTTGCATTATCAATAATAGTCTCCACCATTTCCGCTCCCATGTTGGTTTCCACCATATTCAATAATTCGGTAAATATTATTCCTTTCATGTGGTTAAAAATTTAGTAATAAATTGAAAATGAAGCAATTACGAAATTTTTAAAAGATGTAACCGCTTCGCTTCCCGACGCAAGGCCGGGACAGGTTCGCATAATCTTTTTTAATTATCACCGTTTGGTGATTTTATGATTAAATAAGATCATGCTCATTTCATTATATAAAGTTTACTTATTTGTCTCAAAGAGTCATTAGTTTTTGCGTTACTACACTCCTTGGTCTGTACTATAATCTTGTTCTAAAGATATATTGTCTTAATCTAATAAAATATTATGATTTTCACCTAAAAGTTAGCGTTAGGAATGGAATTTAGTAAGTCAGGAATTAAAAAATCGGATTCACCAATTTTGGAAGGCTGGAGGAGGTAGTTTCGATAATAATACATCTTAAAGTAAAGAATACCTCCTTAATCGTTTATTTCTTTTTCTTTGGATAAAGCCTTACTACACTAAATAGGCCAAATCTCGACTCGCCGTAGCGGATGAGATATCTTTGAATACTTCCATATAATCCTTCCTTGAAAAGGATGTAATGCTAATCAGCTGAAAATCTTTGATTTATAACCGGACTCTACTGATTTTCTTGTAAAATGTATACTTACTTTTAAAACAATTATAGTAAAACGCAATTTTAAGGTTGATAACTTACATCTAAGTTCGATGTTAAGGATGCGATCAACAATAATTAATCCTAATTAAATGAGAATAATACCACTTTTATTCATTCTGACCTTCTTCACCTTGGCTACTCCTTCAATAAGTCAAACATTAGTTGATAATTCCAACCTTCCCAATAAACTCAGCGTGTTTATTGATGGTTGTGAGCGAAGGGATGGAGGCTGTGATCTTGATTTTATCAGAACGGAAATTACAGCAGTTGACTTTTACAGAGATAATCAAACGGCTGATGTATTTCTGCTGATTAACAATAACACATCTGGTGGCGGTGGAAGACAATATCAACTTTTGTTTATTGGGCAACAAAACATCCATACGGGAAGAAGCGACACCCTCTATGTAAACACCAAACAGACGGATACCGACTTTGAAGTGCGGGAAAAACTTACTCGGTTTATCAAATTAGGTTTAGCTCCGTTTGTTGCGAAAACCATGGCTGGAGAGAATATCGAAATCAATATGAAGACTGACTCTGACGTTAAGGAAGGAACAGGCCAGGAAACTGTTGATCCTTGGAATTATTGGGTTTTTAATGTGGGTAGTGATGCGAACATTGAATTAGAGGAATTGAGCAGGGATATTAATATTGGTGGAGACATCAATATTAACCGTATCACAGATGAGTGGAAAATTAACCTATCGGGGAGAATAGAGGAAAGGCTAAGAAGAACGATTCAAAAAGAACCAAGAGTTGATGAAAATGGCAATCCGGTTCTTGATGATGACGGTAATCCGATCATCGATGAAGTTGAAAACAGTTTTGATGTATCAGAATTTGGATTTGGTCACCAGTTGGTGAAGTCTATTTCACCCCAATGGTCTTATGGGTATGATATAGCAGGTCTTCAGAACACTCGCTTTAATTATCAGTTTCAGACCAGCTTTAGGCCCGCTATTGAGTACAATTTTTTTCCGGAATCAGAGCAGAATTCCAGATTTCTGAGAGTGAATTATGGAGTTGAAGTAAGGAATAATAGATATGTCGAAGAAACGATTTACGGTGTCGCTGAAGAAACCAGAGTCCTCCATAGTTTGAGAGCCAGTCTGGGGCTAAATCAACGCTGGGGTAACCTGGAAGTGGGATATCGTTTGAGAAATTATCTAGATGATTTTAACTCTTGGACCACAGGTTTGAATGTTAGGGCAGAAGTCCGTGTCACTGGGAATTTTTCTTTCTTCATGAGGGTAGAAGGTAACTACGTGAAGGATCAAATTTACCTGGCAGCAGGCGATTTCACCGAACAGGATATTTTGAGTGGGAGGGTAACCCTACCTTCAGCATATACCATCGATTCCAGATTTGGGTTCAATTACCGGTTTGGTTCTAATCTCAATAACTTCGTGAATCGAAGATTTTTTGGAAGGGCCAATTTTGTTGGGAATGATTAATACATCATTCTGGGCATTTTAGGATTAAACTAACTGAAGTACCACACGAATTATGATCTGAAGATATTCATTTCAAACTGGGGATCAGTTTGAAATGTAGTGCTTTTTGCGTTTCCAGCGGTCGGCGAGCTATGCTAGCACTGGAAATGCAAAAAGCCCATTTCGACTAGCATCGAACTGGGCTTTTATATTCAAGTGATCCCGCCAGGATTCGAACCTGGGACCTACTGATTAGAAGTCAGTTGCTCTATCCAGCTGAGCTACGGGACCTGCTTTTACAAATACCTTCTAGATTAAGGCACCTGCTTTTATAAGCGATTGCAAAACTAATCTTTTACTTTTAAATCAACAACAATTTTTGGGGCAAAGTTCCAAGGAATTTTATTTGCAGGTACTTGGATCAATTTAAGTTTTCTTTAATAGCTTTTGAATTGTTTCTTTGTCAGATTAGATAGAGCTTTGGATAGCCAGCCTTTTATTGGCTGGCTAAAGTCAAACCTTTTGCCCAAAAATCTATTTATTGTAAACCACAGTTGTTCACAGAAAATATAATTCTCATGATCCTTGTACGCCAATTTTCACAAGTCCTTCGCTGGAGATCCCTCTATTTTTCGATTGCTTTAATCGGTGGGCTAACCTTGTTTTACTCGGCTGCAGAAATGCGCATCAGCGACCGTGCTTATTCCTTTAAATTAAAAGATAATATTTTCCAATATGAGGCCTCTGTACATTATCAGGAGACTAAAGAGCGGACACTGCGGTATCTAGAAATTGGTGCAGATCATCTCCCACTTATCGTTTTCATCCACGGGGCACCCAGCTCTTCCGCCTTTTGGAAACACCTGCTTCGAGATAGCTCCTTACTTGCGAATGCAAAGCTTTTGGCGGTAGACCGACCCGGCTATGGCTATTCAGGCTATGGCAAACCAATTACTTCTGTAAAAAAACAGGCCGCTATGATTGCGCAAATCTTAAGGAAAAAGCGCGCAAAACACCAGCGAATTGTGGTACATGGTTCTTCTTATGGGGGGACCGTCGCTGCTCGTTTAGCAATGGACTTCCCTGAACTGGTTGATGGTCTTTTGCTGCAATCTGCTTCTGTAAAGACGGGGTCAGAAAAAACGTACAACATCTCCTACCCTACTCCCCATTGGCGCCTGCTCTGGGCAGTACCTGGAGCGCTTAGAACAGCTAATGCAGAAAAACTCTCCCATCATGTAGCCTTGGATAATATGCGCGATGGTTGGGAAAATATTAGAGCAGCTACTATTGTCTTACACGGCGAGGCAGATGGCCTGATCTATCCAGACAATGCATTCTTCTCTTTTGATCAAATCATAAATGCTCCCTATAAAGACATTCGCTTTTTTGCAGATAGAAAGCACGATTTATTATGGACCAAAACAGAAGTTCTGAAATCTTCTTTGCTAAAGCTGATAAATCTTTCTATTTAAACCAAACCATTAACAAGCATGCCCACTGTAAAAATTGAAGAAAGTTGGAAACAAGCCCTACAAGCGCAATTTGATCAACCTTATTTTGAGGAGTTAACCAGTTTCCTGAAAAAGGAAAAAACAGCTGGGAAAACTATTTTCCCTCCTGGACCACTCATTTTTAATGCCTTCGAACGGACGCCTTTTGATCAAGTCAAAGTGATTATCTTAGGTCAAGATCCTTATCATAATCCAGGTGAAGCAATGGGCCTTTCTTTTTCCGTACCCCGAGGTGTTCGCGTACCGCCTTCTCTTAAGAATATCTATAAGGAGCTGAATACAGACATTGGATTTGAAATACCCAATCATGGTGACCTGTCTTCCTGGGCCAATCAGGGGGTATTCCTGCTCAATAGTATGCTAACAGTAGAAAAAAAGCAACCTGGATCTCATCGAAAAATAGGCTGGCAAAACTTCACAGATGCTGTGATTCATCTATTATCTCAAGAAAAATCCGGCTTGGTGTTCATGCTATGGGGTAATTTCGCACGGTCTAAAAGTGAATTGATTAACCCAGACAAACATTTGATCTTACAAGCTGCACATCCTTCTCCTCTAGCAAGAGGTGCTTATTTTGGCAGTCGACATTTTTCTCAGGCCAATGAATACCTAAAAAAACAGGGTAGCGCACCAATAGATTGGTCGCTTCCTGTTTGATATGAAAAAATTATCTTATATTTGAGTTCACTATTAGACTTTTTTACAGAGAACATACTATACAAATTGAGGAAACGAAATAAATACCTAGTAAATCTTTTGGTTTCCCGCCTTCTTCGTACAAATTTTAAATTTTAGATTGTTTAACGAAAAAAGGGAATACCCCGCATGAGAAAACAGCTACTACAAATGGCTGCTGTATTTGGTTTCACAGCAGTTATTCTAGGGGCCTTTGGTGCACATACCTTAGAGTCCTACATCAGTCCCGAGAACTTAGAAACTTTTGAAACCGGCGTCCGTTACCACTTTATCCATACCTTAATGATTGCTCTAATTGGAGTATTATCCCATTTTGGCAGAAAAAAGATGCTCAAATATGCCGCTTGGCTATTTGGTTTTGGCATCATCCTTTTTTCTGGGTCCATTTATTTGTTAAGTATCCGCGAAATTATCGATCTTGGCAGTTGGTTAGGGCCAATTACCCCAATCGGAGGTGTACTCTTCGTTGGAGGCTGGGTATGCTTTTTTATCGCTACTTTCCAAAGTTTCGATCGGAGCTACCGCCCTGAATAAGAGGTAGAGGTTGTTTAAAACAACTTCAAAAAAAGTTTAAAAGATGGGAAACACCACGTATGATTCTTTTGTGCAACATGTACAAAAGATAGCGGATTTGTATTATGCCACGGCGATGCTACATTGGGATAAAGAGGTCAATTTGCCTCCTAAAAGTGCAGGCCCGCGATCAAGACAGATTGCCACTTTAGAAGGCATGGCACACCAATTGTTCACCTCCTCGGAGACCTTAGACCTTATCAAACAATTGGAAGCCTCCTACTCCACGCTTGATGAAAAGCAAAAACGCAACGTCAGCTTAGCCCATAAAGATTATGACCGTCAGGCTAAATTCGAGGAGAGCTTTATTATTCGTCGCTCCAAAGCCATCTCCACTGGATATCACGCTTGGCTCGAAGCTAGGAAAGCCAATGACTTTAGTCTTTTCCAGGCACCACTAGCCGAATTGGTTGCCATCAAAAGAGAACAAGCTGAAATTACTGGATATAAAGCACACCCCTACGATGCCTTACTCGATGAGTTCGAACCGGGATATACGTCTAATCAGCTGGATGTTCTTTTCAAAGATGTCCGGGAACAATTGGTAAATTTTGCTGCTACGATTCGTTCTAGACCCCAAGTTGATGATGGATTCATTTTCCAAAAATATCCAGATCAACAACAATGGAATTTTGGCCTGGAGATTCTAAAAAGAATTGGTTATGACTTTGACCGCGGACGTCAGGATCGATCTCCCCATCCTTTTACCATTAACTTTGGATCACAGGATGTACGCGTCACCACCGTAGTAGATGAGGACAACTTTGCCAGTATGTGTTGGAGTTGTATCCATGAAGGCGGCCATGCTTTGTATGAACAAGGTTTGCCAGCAGAACAGTATGGTCTTCCTTTAGGTAGTTCCACTTCGCTGGGTATACACGAATCTCAATCACGATTGTGGGAGAATAATGTTGGCCGCAGCAAAAATTTCTGGATGGCTCAGCTCGATTTGGCAAAAAATTACTTTCCTGATCAGCTTGGAGGCATTGGCTTAGACCAATTTATAGCTGGAATCAATAAAATAGAACCTTCCCCTATTCGAATCGAAAGCGACGAATTGCACTATCACTTTCATGTAATGGTCCGTTATGAGATTGAAAAAGCATTGATTGAAGATAGCATCCAAGTGAAAGATATCCCTACCATTTGGAATCAGATATACAAGGATTATTTAGGCCTTGATATCAAAGACGATAACCAAGGTTGTCTACAAGACATTCACTGGGCTCACGGTAGTATTGGCTACTTCCCTACTTACTCGCTTGGTTCTTTTTATGCTGCACAGTTTTTTGCACAAGCTCAAAAAGATATTCCTGGTTTAGATCAACAAATCCAAGAAGGTAATTGCCTTCCATTACTAGCTTGGCTGCGCGAAAATATCCACCAATATGGCCGGATGTATAGTGCGGATGATCTTTGTATCAAAATCACCGGAGAATCCCTAAATTTTAAGTATTTTATGGATTATGCTAAGCAAAAGTATACTGCGATCTACGGTTTGTAACTTTAAAAATCGGTAGTGCTATTAATGTAAGGCTATTTCTCCCGCCCGCACCTCAATCCTAAAGGAAGCCAAGCGCGCAGATCCCCTTTAGGGCAGGGTGAGCGTAGGGAATTAATCGCAATTGTATGTTATTTTTTTTGAGCACAGCCTTACATTTGATGCATTACCTAAAAATCGGTAGTTATGGAAAACTATTTTGCAAAATTTAAGCAAGACATTATTGGTGAGTACCACACGATCAAAACGCCCTATCATGATCGTATCCGAATCATTTATGCAGATTGGACAGCAAGTGGTCGTATGTATCAAGCGATAGAAGATCGCATCCAGCAACAAATCCTTCCACTGGTTGCCAATACACATACGGATACTAACGATACCGGCTCCGCGATGACCTATGCTTACCATCGAGCGCAGCAATTGATTAAAAAACATGTAGGTGCGCAATCGACGGATGTACTAATCTCTTCGAATGCTGGTATGACTGGTGTTGTGAATAAGTTTCAGCGTATTTTAGGGCTGAAAATCCACGAAAAATTCCTGGACCAAATTTCTATTAATCATGAAGACCGTCCAGTAGTTTTTATTTCACACATGGAGCACCATTCTAACCAAACCAGCTGGTTGGAGACGACAGCAGAAGTTGTTATTATTCCTCCGGATCAAGATGGTCTGGTTTGTGTCGAGGAGTTTAAAAAAATTTTAAGTCAATATAAGACCCGATCTACCAAAATAGCAGCGGTAACCTCCTGCTCCAACGTTACAGGGATCATCACTCCTTATATGGATATTGCAGAAGCTATCCACAAAGAAGGTGGTTATTGTTTTGTAGACTTTGCTTGTTCAGCCCCCTATATTGATATTCAGATGCACGAGGACGATACTAAAGGTCGGTACCTAGATGCTATCTATTTTTCACCGCACAAATTTCTCGGAGGCCCGGGTTCTACCGGAATCTTGGTTTTTAATCCCGCTTTGTATACCAATAAAGTACCGGATAATCCAGGTGGCGGTACGGTAGATTGGACCAATCCTTGGGGAGAGCACAAGTACATCAATGACATAGAAGCCAGGGAAGATGGCGGCACGCCTGCTTTCTTACAGACGATTAAAGCTGCTATGTGCATGCAGCTTAAAGAAGAAATGGGTGTAGAAAATATCTTACACAGAGAGGAAGAGTTACTAGATATTATCTGGGATCGATTAGAGAAAATCCCTAACTTAGAAATTCTAGCCAAGCAGCATAAGCAACGACTTGGTGTAATTTCATTTTACATTAATGGCTTGAACTACAACGTTGGCGTAAAGCTTCTGAATGATAAGTTTGGCATTCAAGTCAGGGGCGGATGTTCTTGTGCAGGTACCTATGGCCATTATTTACTCAATGTAACGCCTGAAACCTCTAATAACATAACCGATTTAATCAATCACGGTGACTGTAGCCTCAAACCTGGCTGGATACGAATGTCGATTCATCCTACCATGACGAATGCAGAGTTGATGTTTATTTTGGATAGTATAGAGCAGCTGGCTGAACACCATCAGGAATGGGTCAAAGATTATCATATTGATTTAAGTGAAGGGCATATTCAACCCAAAAACCAACAACCGCTTCAAGAGATGCAGCAGAATATTGATGCTTGTTTCCTAGAAAGTTTTTCAGAAGCCAAAATGCAAGAGACCGCTTAATCGAAAGAAGTTGTCTAAGCTTCCAAATAAAAATGCCTAAGATCTGTGACCTTAGGCATTTTTATTTGATCGTATTGATAGCACTAGATTATTCAGAAGTTACGAACTCATCTTCCTCCTCTTTACGACGGTTACGGTACCAGAAATAAGCAATACCTCCAATCATTAGATAAGGAGTAGCTAGTAAGTATAGGATACCATTGTTTAGTCCTTTACCTTCCTCTCCTCCATTTTTCAGATTAGACTCCGCACTCATTCGACACATCGGACACTGTGCATCTACCGTGTTTACACTTGTGAAACTTAGTGAGAGTGTTAATATTAAAAGTCCCAAGAGGCGTTTAGCTTTAATTTTCATATCTGTAGGTTTAAATCTTTTAATAATAAGGCATGAGCATAAAATAGCAAACAGGCCCTGTAATCGCTACATACAACCAAATGGGGAATACCCAACGTGCCATTTTGCGATGACGCTCAAATTGGTTCGTATAAGCTCTGATAAAGGTAAAAAGAATAAAAGGCAATGACAAGGCAGCCAAGCCGATATGACTCAGCAATAACACTAAATAGTAGGGCCTGATATTAGATACTTCCAGTTTTTCCAAGTCACTCAAAACGCCATTATGGTCTGCATCCCCAAAAAGTGTTGCAGGCGTAGTGAAGTGATAGGCTACGTATAACAATAGAAAAAGAATGGAACAAGCTAAGGCAAAATAAATAGTCTTGCGATGTAGTTCTATTTTCTTTTGTTTGATAAAGATTAGAGCAACGACTAGTGCTACTGCCGTTAATGCATTTAAAGCCGAGTAGATCGGCGGTAAAAAGCCAAAACTCATTCCTTCTGGTATTGGGATCTTTACTTCGCGCATCAAAACAACCAAGATTAAGACTGCTCCAGTAGCTATCCAGGCTGCGAGATTTAATTTTTTAGCTAGAGCTAAATTTGCCGTTTGGTCCATATTCATTATTTATAATTCTCTTTCTCGCTGAAAAATCGCTTGAGGTTTAGCCTTTTCTTTAGGGCGCATAATAGCAATATGCTCGACTAAGCGTACAAACTGCTTGCCATCTGATAAATCATAATAATTAACAATCGTGCCCGTCGTATCTGCAAGTGCTACACAATTGAACTTATTCTGTAAAGAATCGGCCACGTACAAACTTCCGTTTATTTCTTGGAGGGATTGATTAGTTTGATAAAAGAAAACCTGCTCGGCATCTTCTACTTCATACTCTTCCTGGTAAGCACTCAATGCAGATTTTGCTGTTTGAGGAACCAGTAAATCCATCCGAAACCAGTCTACATCATTAAACTGATTATGGATTTCACTAAGGTATTTACCGCTTATGGCTAAAGTCTGTTGATCTGTTGGATCAAAATAGCTTAGTAGGGAGATTTGTTTACCCATTTTAGTACCAACTAGTGTGTCACCAAAAATGGTTGTGTCCGGGAGCGACATGACTGTTCCCAATTTTTTTAACTCAGCTCTGGCATCTAATTGATAATCAAAACCAGCCTTCATGTATACATAACTTAAGATTGGGAAAACCCCTAGTAAGAATACTAGAACAATCACTCCAACCCAGTTTCTTTTCTTTTTTTCCATCTACTTTGATTGATTAAATACT